>NZ_CZVH01000047.1:0-14339 GCF_001458555.1 Candidatus Kryptobacter tengchongensis
CCTGTATCAATCAAATGGATAAAAGAAAATTTGGGCACAGAGGGATTTTGGTATGTTAACTTATAGAAAGCCGACGAAAAATTTGTGGAAATCAGAAACTGTTTTCATGGCATTTGTAGTTGCTTTGATGACGGAGATGTTTGGTTGACCATTTTTAATTTTTCTTGTCTCTTCAATTTTTGATGTTCCAATTATATCAAAAAAATATTTTGAAGCATTTGGGCATCTGCCAGCAAAGATCGGGACATTGATAAGTATCATTGGACTATTTTTAATTTCAGCTGGCGGGGCAGAAATTCATAAAATGGGGGGCTTGTAACTGATGGAATTTATGAGTTCATACGCCATCCTCAATACACTGGAATTTTTCTTGTTGCATTCGGGTGGCTTATACACTGATCATCGCTGGTAACTTTATGCCCTGTTCTGGTTGGAGCTTATATTTGGCTTTCAATTCAAGAGGAGAAGGAACTTGTTGAGGTTTATGGTCAAACTTACATTGAATATGCAAGTAAAACGAAGAGATTTATCCCGTATCTTTCAAGAAAAAGTTTTGATGGTTTAGCTATTATTTTTATTATTCGTTATTACGGTTTCCGAGAACCTCGTTAATAAGTTAACATTTGTGATTTTGAATATCTAATTGATTTACAATCACTTTCCCTTGCTCTGACGCAAATCTTGACACATTGTCAGGGAGGTTCTCGGAAAAATCAGGGGTAAAAGTTAACACAAAAGGACTTGACTTTTGGGATAAAATTTATTATATTTAAGTGTGTGAATTAGTTTATTTAAAGTTTTGTTTTACCGTGGGTGTGAATCGAACCTGTGAGGGATTGAAACATGATTCGTACCTGGTTTTATTTGCGAATTTACTTAGTGTGAATCGAACCTGTGAGGGATTGAAACCTTTTGGTGAGTTTGGTATACCTCACGCAAATCACGTGTGAATCGAACCTGTGAGGGATTGAAACGGATGATGACGCGCTTGATCTTACTTTTGAAATTATTCGTGTGAATCGAACCTGTGAGGGATTGAAACTATCCCCAAGACCCCGCTTTGTCTAATTTTTTATCGTAGTGTGAATCGAACCTGTGAGGGATTGAAACAAAAAAACGTACCTGATATTTCGCCCACCAAACCAAGTGTGAATCGAACCTGTGAGGGATTGAAACTAAATTATTTTATTTATTTTTTTATACCTGTATACTTGTGTGAATCGAACCTGTGAGGGATTGAAACAACAAATCCTCTTTTTTGCGTTGTTTGTAAATTTTCTGTGTGAATCGAACCTGTGAGGGATTGAAACAAACCACATATAGGACAAGTTAAATTTTTAGTGCTGTGTGTGAATCGAACCTGTGAGGGATTGAAACCCGAATATTTCTTCGTTGAAAGTGTAATATCTTCTCATGTGTGAATCGAACCTGTGAGGGATTGAAACGTTTTTTTTGATTTAAGGTTGAAAAAAGAAGTTGACTGTGTGAATCGAACCTGTGAGGGATTGAAACTTGAATATATGTAAATAGTGAGATTCTGTTGTTGTGTGTGAATCGAACCTGTGAGGGATTGAAACGATCTTTAGCGTTCTTCAGGTAATAGAAATTGTTTAGTGTGTGAATCGAACCTGTGAGGGATTGAAACATGATAAATTCATCCCAGTGACGCCCGCTACCAGATTTGTGTGAATCGAACCTGTGAGGGATTGAAACAAAAGATAGACATATGCATCGTCAGGCGGTTCCGCGTGTGTGAATCGAACCTGTGAGGGATTGAAACGGCGCCAGCGACAATGGCTTTACTCGAAAAAATAACAGTGTGAATCGAACCTGTGAGGGATTGAAACGTCTATTTGCCCATCTTTTAAATCGTTGACAAAATCAGTGTGAATCGAACCTGTGAGGGATTGAAACTTTGTCTTGTCTGCAAATCTGGAGCTCCAAAAATTAGTGTGAATCGAACCTGTGAGGGATTGAAACAAATTAAAAGGCGTTAATCCAAAGTATTTATCTTCATGTGTGAATCGAACCTGTGAGGGATTGAAACACAAAGTTACTTACTTGCAAGACCTAAAGTTAATTTGTGTGAATCGAACCTGTGAGGGATTGAAACTACTGTATAATGCATATTCACAAACGCACGGAATTTGTGTGAATCGAACCTGTGAGGGATTGAAACAAATTTGATAGCCTTTTCAAAAATATCCATTGATTCCCGTGTGAATCGAACCTGTGAGGGATTGAAACAAATACGGATATATGATATTATTATAATAAAATTTAGTGTGAATCGAACCTGTGAGGGATTGAAACTCTTTCTTTACCTGCATTTCTCCTATTTCTGGGTTCGTGTGAATCGAACCTGTGAGGGATTGAAACTACTTTCGTTTCTTGTCGGTCGAACCTTTAAAATTCTTGTGTGAATCGAACCTGTGAGGGATTGAAACAACTGGCACGCCCAACACTGGATTAACATAATCTTTTCGTGTGAATCGAACCTGTGAGGGATTGAAACAGAAGTTGGGCAACAAACCCGCCACAATGAACGGATTGTGTGAATCGAACCTGTGAGGGATTGAAACATTGGTAATTGTTTCGTATAATTGTTTCGTAATGCTATGTGTGAATCGAACCTGTGAGGGATTGAAACTAATCAAGGACATTATATCGCCTCGCACCCTCAACCGTGTGAATCGAACCTGTGAGGGATTGAAACTCCTCTAACGCTTTTAATATTTCTTCCGTTAAACTTTGTGTGAATCGTACCTGTGAGGGATTGAAACGATATAGCCTTCTCGAGTAACGCTGTCTTCTTCAAAGTGTGAATCGTACCTGTGAGGGATTGAAACGCTGTTTTGCCAATGTGAAGAATTGAGGCAATTGCAAGTGTGAATCGAACCTGTGAGGGATTGAAACAGACGAACTAATTGAGCTTGATAGAAACCAGACCGCGTGTGAATCGAACCTGTGAGGGATTGAAACGTATATTTGTTTACAAACGAGGGAATTCTTGTATCAAGTGTGAATCGAACCTGTGAGGGATTGAAACATTTTCCCGTCAATCCCGATTACAATCAACATCTCCGGTGTGAATCGAACCTGTGAGGGATTGAAACAAAAAATCGCTAAGTTTTACTTTCCCATATGTTTCCAGTGTGAATCGAACCTGTGAGGGATTGAAACCTTGACTTTGTTTTTTTCAATTCAATTTTGTCTTGGTGTGAATCGAACCTGTGAGGGATTGAAACTTTGAAGCACTATAAAATGCATTTGCAAATGTTATGGCGTGTGAATCGAACCTGTGAGGGATTGAAACTCGCCTCTTTTGATTTCTTCATCAATAAGCTCTAAAATGTGTGAATCGAACCTGTGAGGGATTGAAACGTTAATTTCATATCTTTCCCTCCGTTTTTTTTTAGAATGTGTGAATCGAACCTGTGAGGGATTGAAACGATCTGCTTTATTCCTCATCTAAAAAAGCAGTAGAAGGTGTGAATCGAACCTGTGAGGGATTGAAACGTTATTTTTTCAATCAACTTCATATTTCTCCCTCCATGTGTGAATCGAACCTGTGAGGGATTGAAACACCCACCTTGAAAATTCAAAATCAGTTATGTCAACAGTGTGAATCGAACCTGTGAGGGATTAAAACTTGGAGTAAAAGGGTTTCGCACAAGTCCAACAACTGTTGAGACTCGGTTTGTGCGATATGATTTCATTCAGTCTAAAGTGATTGACACATTATCAGTGGTTGCTGGCAAAGATAACTAACATCCTTGGTATTCACCGGATGGTATTAAGATTGCATTTTTATCGGATAGTAAGCTTTGGTTAATGGACACTACAGGTTCAAATTTACAGCAGCTTACAACCCAAAACGTTGATTATACTTTTGGGTTGCTATTTAGTTGGAGTCCAGACGGCAAAAGCATAGTCTGTGCTGTTTATCATTCGCATGATTGGACTTGCTCTAACGGGGTGCTCTGGATGGTGGATACGGCAGGTATAAAGTGGCAACTAACATTTAACCCGAATTAACCAATTAAATGATAGGAAGGTGATGTTTTATGAGATGACTGCACACCAGTTCTAATAGCTTGGGATAAGAACAGACAAATGTTGAGCGTTTGATTTTAGGGGTCTTTGGATAAACTTGAAATTTTGGGTTGTATTTATTATATTTATACCTGCAAAAATACCGCGGGGTGGAGCAGCTGGTAGCTCGTCGGGCTCATAACCCGAAGGTCGCGGGTTCAAATCCCGCCCCCGCAACAAAATTTAAAAATTAAAAACTGGTTGAATTAAATGCCAAATCTTAAGTCCGCTGAAAGGAGAATGAGAAAATCTGAAAAAAGAAGGATGCGAAACAGACATTACAAGTCAATGATGAAAACATTTATTAAAAAAGTTAAAAACGCAGGGACGAAAGAAGAAGCTGAACTTATGTTGAAGAAGGTTTATTCAATTCTTGATAAGCTAGTTGCCAAGGGGATCATTCACAAAAACAGGGCAGCATCTTACAAATCTAAACTTGCACAGTTTGTCAACAACTTCCCTATAACTCAACCTCAACAGGCATAAAGTAAAAAAGTTTGGGGCAAAGGGCGGGTTTTAACCCGCCTTTTTTATTTTTAACAAGGGGGAAAATTAGAAAAGATGAAATTGTCACTTTCCAGTTTGGTTTTATAGGTTCAAGCTTGACTTCCCAGAAAATTCTTTTGTCATTTGTTTTGATTTTTTCAATTGATTATATTTGCTGAAAAATTTCAAGGCTGGGAAAGGTGAAAGTAGATATAAAATCCGTCCTTATCATAGGAAGTGGTCCAATCGTAGTGGGGCAAGCGTGTGAATTTGATTATTCGGGAACACAAGCTTGTAAAGTTTTAAAGCGTGAGGGTGTAAGAGTTATACTTGTCAATAACAATCCAGCTACTATAATGACTGATCCAGAATTTGCTGATGCAACTTATCTTGAACCATTAACACCATATTTTCTTGAAGAGATCATAAAGAGAGAAAGACCAGATGCAATTCTTCCAACGCTTGGGGGTCAAACCGCTTTAAATCTCGCAGTTCAACTTCACGAATTGGGAATTCTGCAGAAATATGGTGTTAAGCTTATAGGTTCAAGCATTGAAACAATAAAGAAAGCAGAGGATAGAGAACTTTTCAAGAGGTCAATGGGTAAAATTGGGCTTAAAGTCCCAGAGAGCACTTTTGTTCAAAGTGTTGAAGAGGGTTTAAAATTTGCTAAAGATATTGGCTTCCCATTGATTTTAAGACCAAGTTTTACACTTGGTGGAACCGGTGGGGGAATTGCGTATAATTTTGAAGATTTAGAGAAAAAGCTTGAAAGAGCTTTGATTGAAAGCCCGATCAAAAAAGTTTTAATTGAACGATCTTTAATTGGCTGGAAAGAGTATGAGCTTGAGGTTATGCGTGATAGAAAAGATAATTTTGTCGTTGTCTGCTCAATTGAAAATTTCCATCCGATGGGAGTTCACACAGGGGATTCAATCACAGTTGCACCTGCACAAACATTAACAGACAAAGAATATCAAAGGCTTCGTGATTATGCCAAGATGATAATGAGCGAGATTGGAGTTGAAACTGGTGGAGCGAACATTCAATTTGCGGTAAATCCCGATACTGGTGAAGTTTATGTCATTGAGATGAACCCTCGGGTTAGTAGGAGCTCAGCTCTTGCGAGCAAGGCAACTGGTTTTCCAATTGCGAAGATAGCGACGCTACTTGCCCTTGGATATACACTTGATGAAATTCAAAATGACATCACAAAGAAAACGCCAGCATCTTTTGAACCATCAATTGATTATTGCGTCGTCAAGATACCAAGATGGGACTTTGAAAAATTTAAAGAGGTTGATGATGTGCTCGGGGTTCAAATGAAATCAGTTGGCGAGGTCATGGCAATTGGAAGAAATTTTAAATCTGCATTTCAAAAAGCTATAAGATCACTTGAAATTGACAGATTTGGGTTTGGGTGTGATGGGAAGGATGAAATTCAAACTCTTGAAGATGCTAAAATTTTAAGGGGAAAAATCATTGAGCGATTAAAACTAAACAAATGGGATAGTTTTTTCTGGATAAGATATGCTTTTATGGCTGGTTTAACTGTTGATGAAGTTTATGAGTTGACGGGAATTGATAAATGGTTTCTTCATAACTTAAGAGAAATTCTTGAGATTGAGGATGAGTTAAGGAGGGTTTCTAACATTTTCAAGCTTGCCGAAGAAGAACCGTTATCCGCGAGGGAAATAATTTTAAAAGCAAAGAGAAACGGATTTTCAGACAGACAGCTTGCGTTTATATGGGGTGAAAGTGAAAGCACGATAAGAAATTTAAGGAAAAAACTTAACATCACACCTGTTTACAAAGCTGTTGACACATGTTCTGCGGAATTTGAGTCTTACACCCCATATTTTTATTCAACTTATGAATTTGAAAATGAATCAGTTCCAACAGATAGAAGAAAAATCTTGATCATTGGAAGTGGTCCAAATAGAATTGGTCAGGGGATTGAATTTGATTATACGAATGTTCATGCTGTTTTTGCTCTCAAAGAGGAGGGTTATGAAACGATAATGGTCAATTGTAATCCAGAGACGGTCTCAACGGACTATGATACAGCGGATAGATTGTATTTTGAACCTATAACTTTTGAGGATGTTATGAACATAATTGAACTTGAGAAACCGGATGGGGTTATAATAAGTTTTGGCGGTCAAACTCCACTTAAACTTGCGAAATCTTTTGAAGCAAATGGTGTAAAAATTCTTGGCACCTCGCCCCAAAGTATAGATATAGCAGAAGACAGAGGTAAATTTACAAAATTGCTTGATGAACTCGGGATAAATTATCCACCCTGTGGGTATGCTCGCTCAATTGATGAAGCTGTTGAAACAGCTGATAAAATTGGTTTTCCTGTTTTAGTTCGTCCATCTTATGTTCTCGGGGGAAGAGCAATGAAAATAATTTATTCAAAAGATTCATTAGCTGATTATTTGAGAAGTGAAATTGGGATCTCCTGGGAGAACCCTGTTTTAATAGATCAATTTCTTGAGGATGCGTTTGAATTTGATGTTGATGCAATATGTGATGGGGAAAAGGTTTTAGTTATGGGGATAATGGAACATATAGAGGAGGCTGGAATTCACTCCGGTGATAGTTCATGTGTTTTCCCGCCGATTATGGCGGAGGATGACACAGTTGAAAAGATAATTGAATACACATGGAAAATTGCACTTGCTTTGAAAGTTGTCGGTTTGATAAACATTCAATTCGCAGAAAAAGATGGTAAGGTTTATGTCCTTGAGGCAAATCCACGATCGTCAAGAACAGTCCCATTTATAAGTAAAGCAACGGGTATCCCATTCGCTAAGATTGCAACTAAAGTTCTCGTCAAAAGTTCTGACGCTGTAATTGAAGAGTTTAATCTTCGTGATCTTAACTTAAAAAGTATCGCTCTCAAGGCTTGTAAAGCACCCGTTTTTTCATTTTCAAAATTTCCAAATGTAAATGTTTTCTTGGGTCCAGAGATGAGGTCAACGGGTGAAGTTATAGGTTTATCTTATTCTTTCGGTGAATCTTTTGCTAAGGCGCAGATTGGAGCTGGAAACAACTTACCGACATCTGGAGCTGTTTTGATAAGTGTAAACGATAGGGATAAGAATTTCAAAACGATTAAAATCGCAAAGGAATTTGTCAATCTTGGCTTTAAGATAATTGCAACAGATGGAACGGCAAAGTTTTTGAACGCAAGTGGGATTGAAGCCGAAAAAGTTTATAAAGTAAACGAGGGACATCCCGATATTGTTGATTACATAAAGGCTGGGAAAATAAACTTCATCATAAATACACCGCTTGGAGAAGTTTCAAGGTTTGATGAGTTTGCAATTGGCAGGAGCGCAATTGAATATAAAATTCCATTTGTCACAACTCTTTCAGCAGGTTTGAGCGCAGTTGAAGCAATTAAAAGGTTGAGGCAAGAAAGGTTAACGGTGAAAAGTTTACAAGAGTATCATATGGAAATAAATCTTGAAATATCAAAATGAAAAAGGCAAAACTTGCTTTTGAAAATGGCGTCGTGGTTGAAGGAATAAATTTTGGCGCCGAGGGTGAGACAACAGGTGAGGTTGTTTTTAATACTTCTTTGACCGGATATCAAGAGGCTATAACTGATCCATCGTATAAAGGACAAATTTTAATTTTTACAAATCCATTGATCGGAAACTATGGTGTAAATGAAGAAGATATTGAGTCAAGGGCTCCACAGGTTGCTGGTGTTGTCGTTTATGAAATTTCAAAGCTTTACAGCAACTGGCGGGCAACAGATTCACTTGAAAATTATCTGAAAAAGCATGGCGTTGTTGGAATTTCTGGTGTTGATACAAGATTTCTTGTAAGGCAGATAAGAGAAAAAGGAGCGATGCGTGGAGTTATATCAACAATTGATTTAGACGATCAAAGCTTGATAACGAAGGCGAGATCAGTTGCAGAAATGAACGGACTTGATCTTGCAATTTCTGTTACTGGAAATGAAAGTTATTTCTTTTCAAAAATTAATGAGGCGAAATTTTTCGTTGTCGTTTATGATTTCGGCGTAAAATTTAACATTATGAGGAAATTAAAAAATCTTGGTTGTAATCTTTTAGTTGTCCCTGCAAATACCAGTGCTGACCATGTTTTATCTTTAAATCCAGACGGGATTGTTCTTTCAAACGGACCAGGCGATCCATCCGCTTTAACTTATGCAGTAGAGAATATAAGAAAGCTTATTGGTAAAAAGCCAATTCTTGGAATTTGTCTTGGGCATCAACTTCTTGGGCTTGCAATTGGTGGAAAAACATATAAAATGAAATTCGGGCATCGTGGTTCAAATCATCCCGTCAAAAATTTGATCACCGGTAAAATTGAGATAACCTCTCAAAATCACGGTTTTGCAATTGACCCTGATTCAATAAAAAGCACAACAGCCGAGGTCACACACATAAGTTTAAATGATGGAACTATTGAAGGGATGAGATTAAAAGATTTTCCTGCTTTTTCGGTTCAATATCACCCCGAGGCGTCGCCAGGACCACATGATAGTGGTTATATTTTTGAGGAATTTGTTAATTTGATGAAAAGTTGGGAAGTGTGATTTTGTTTTTGTTTTTATGTGATTTAAATTTTTTTAAAGGCAAAAGAAAAATTTCACAATATGAGCGTCGTTTTAAGTTTCCCACCTGAAAAGAGGATAATTGACATAAGGAAGGAGATAGAGAACAGGATAAAGGCGGGGAAATTTGATTCCTTTATTTACATCGTGCCGACGCGAAGGAAGATAAGGGAATTGAGAAGGGAACTTCTTGAGTTCTCAAGGAATGAGGTGGCTCCAGATCTTAATCTTTTCACGCTTGAGCTTTTTGCGAGAAGTTTGTATTACTCCGCAAAACTTGAAAAGCCAAAATATCTTATATCTGAGACGATTCAGTCACTTGTCTTTCAAACTGCAATTGAAAAGGTGATTGAAGAACTTGTGTATTTCAAGCCACCAGGGCAAATAGCTCGGAGGGAACTTCCAATTGGGACGATAAATAAAATCATTGATACGATAGTTGGTCTTAAGGAAGATGGGATTTATCCTGCGAGATTGCGTGATGAAATTGAAAAGGTTGAAAAAGATGAGGATAGGATGAAGCTCAGCGATCTTGTTAAAATTTATGAACAGTATGAGACTCTTTTAATGAGCAATGGATTCATTGATGTCCCCGGGATTTTCAAGGAGTTAAATTATATACTCAATTCTGAAAATGTTAATTCGGTTTTCAGGGGTGCGTTTTACAATGTTGATTCAATTTTCATTGAAGGTTTCTCAATGTTTCGCTTGCCAGAGATAGAATTCATAAAAATTCTCACAAAAGTTCATGACCTCTCAATTATCATAATGTTTGATTACTTTGAAAGAAATGACAATCTGTTCGGGCATCTTACCGACTGCTATACCAAATTCATAGATGCTGGATTTAAAAGGTATGAGATAAGACCAAGGACGGAAAACGATAGATTTGCAAGGCACATTAACAAATACCTTTTCAATTACATTGGTTCAACACTTGATGTAAAATACGATGCTAAAAAGAGCGTAACACTGATTGAAGCAAGGGACAGGATAGATGAGGTCAGAACCATAGCACGGGTGATAAAGAAAATTGTAAGTGAAAGACCGGACATTGATTTGAGCAAAATTTGCGTCGCAACATATAGACCGGAAAAATATACAAATCTTTTCAGGGAAATTTTTGCTGTTTATGGAATCCCGGCAAACATAACGGATAGATTTTATCTTGAGCGTTCTCCTCTTGTTTCGTCAATAATTTCTCTTCTTGAAATTCCAATTAATGATTACAGGATAAGTGAGATAATAAAAGTTTTGATGAGCCCATATTTTAATTTTTCAGCTATCGTTGGGAGGCAATTAAAGTCGGAGAATATATATTCTGTTTCAAAGGAACTTAAGATCAAAAGCGGGAGGGAATTCTGGTGTGAAAGGGTTAAGAAACGAGTTGAGATAATAAAATCAAGAATTGAAACAACAAATGATCGGGATGAATATGAACAACTTTTGAGGGAGAAGAAACTTTTTGAGGATGCACTTGCGGATTATACCGATCTCATGGAAAAAGTTGTTGATGAGTTTAATGCCCTGATGACCCCGTCCGAATTTAAAGATAAACTTCATAGAGTTCTTGCTGAACTTAAAGTTCATGAGCAAATTTTGAAGGTCCCGAGAAGAGTTGCAACTCATGATGAAATTGAAAGAGATGCAAGAGCGTATCAAAAATTTATGGAGGTTGTTGATGAGTTGCTTGAGGTTTTTGAATTTAACATGAGGAAAAGAGAAAGATACAGTTTGAATTATTATGTTGATTTGATCAAAAAAGCCTTGCCAAGGGTTCGCTATAACATAAGGCAAAAATATGGATACGGAATTTATGTTACAACACTTGAGGAGACAAGGGGTTTGAATTTTGATGTGATGATAATCGCAGGACTTGTTGATACGGAATTTCCTTCAGTGTATGAGCCAGAAGTTTTTTTAAGTGAAGGCTTAAGGAAGACGAAAAAAATGCATAGATTTGATGAACGCTATCTTTTCTACCAAGGCGTCGTTAATTTTAAATCACATCTTTACTTGACCTATCCAAAGACCGATGCGGAAAACGAGCTTGTGAGGTCAAGGTTTATTGATTCACTTGAGCAAGTAATTGATTTTGAGAAAGTTGATTCATCAGCTTTTAAAGATGGAATTTTCTCAAGCGATGAGCTTTATGAACGTTACGGGAGATTCCTAAAGTTTAATTCTGGAGAACTTAACACATTTGACTTTGTATCCGAGAAGTTTAAGAGGCTTGTTGAAAATTATGGGGACAAGCTCAAATATATTTTTGACATCTCAAAGATAAATTTGAACAGAAGCGAATTACATTCGGAGGACTATCTTGAATATGAAGGGATTATAAGACCAGTTTATGATGAGGAGAAGAAGAAACTTGGTGAGCAGGAAGATAAAATTTTTTCTATTTCACAAATTGAGACATACGGTAAATGTCCATATAGATATTTCGTTGAAAGGGTTCTTGCGCTTGAAGGTTTTGAAGAGATTGAAGAATTTCTTACTCCAATTGAAAGAGGGATACTTTATCATGAGGTTCTTTACGAATTTTATACAAGATGGCGTGAAACTGGCAAGAGTATTTCAGAAGATAAGGAAAGCGCAACTGAATTAATTAAAAAGATAGCCAGGGAAAAGGCGAAGGAATTTGAAATAAATCATCCCTTGTGGAGGGTTGAATTGAAAGAGCTTGAACAAAGCATGGTTGAGTTTATTTCAAAAGAAGCGGAGATGAATTTGAAGTTGAGTTTTAAACCAGCTTATTTTGAAGTTGCATTTGGTCCGAGGGTTGGAATAAGAAGAAGCAGTGATAAGGAGCTTTCAACGATTGAACCAGTTCAACTTGGAGGGGTGAAAATTCAGGGTAAAATTGATAGAGTTGATGTGAGCGGTGAGGAGTTCATAATCTATGATTATAAAACGGGCAAAGTTAATGTAAAAGAAGAGGAGATTGAGAAGGGGATTCATCTTCAAATTCCGCTTTACATAAGAATTGCGGAGGAAATTTTTAAAAAACAAGGTAAGGAAATGAAAGGAGTTGGTGGATATAATTATGTTGTTCGTCGTAATGTTGGAAGAAAAGCAGTGATAGCTCAAGAAAAGGCTAAGTCGGGCAAGGAAAGAAGCAATTATTTTAATCAGAATGAGTTCAATGATAAAATTAATAATTCAGTTGGTAAAGTTCGTGAATTTGTTGACAAGATAGCCAAGGGTAAATTTAATTTGACGGAGCATGATGATATGTTGGGGAGTATATGTGGAAATTGTGCGTATATTGAAATTTGCAGGATAAATGAAGTTAAATTCGGGGTTCAAATAAAAAAATGGGGCTGAACATGACGGGGCGAGTTATATTTGATATTGAAACATCTGGATTTCCAATTGAGGTTTTTGATTCGGCGCAGTATGAGTATTTGATGAAATTTGCAGAGGAGGAAGAAAGCGAAGAGAAGCGTGAGAAAGAAAGGGCAAAGGTAATTGAAAGGTTAAACCTTTATCCTTTGACTGCGCAAGTTGTGGCAATTGGGATGTTGAATGTTGATTCATCTCAAGGTGTGGTGCTTTATCAAGCAAATGAGAAAGAAGAATGGGTGCAGGAAATTGATAAGGTGCTCAACATTTTTGCTCCAGATGAAATTAGGAAAGATAAAGTTAAGATAAAATTTGTTTCCGGGACTGAGGTGGAGATAATCCAAAAGTTCTGGGAATATATTTCAAAGTTCAAGATATTTATAACATTTAACGGGCGTGGGTTTGATTGTCCATTTTTGATGTTGAGGTCAGCGATTTTGGGTATAAAGCCAAGCCGTGATCTTATGGAATATAACAGGGCGAAGCGTGAACCACATATTGATCTTCTTGATGAATTTACATTCTTCGGGATCACAAGAAAATTTTCGCTTGATTTTTATTGTAAAGTTTTCAATATAGAAAGTCCAAAATCCCATGGTATAACGGGGCATGATGTGAATCAATTGTTCAATGAGGGGAGGTTCAGGGATATATAGCTCAATATTGTATGTATGATTTAATTGCGGAGGCGGAGTTATTTTTCAGATGGGAACAGTTTTTAAATCCAAAAAACATTGGAAGCAATAGCTATTTATGAGGTTGACGGAATCACAAGAGAAAGTTATAAAATCGCCTAAACATTTATCTGTCACTGCGGGTGCTGGCTCCGGAAAGACCACCGTTTTAATTGAAAAGTATATCAAAATCCTTGAAGACCTTGTTGAGTCAAGGGTCGGCAAGGGCATATCAGTTGAAGATTTAAGTGATATAGTTGAAAGCATAGTTGTTATAACTTTTACTGAAAAAGCCGGGAGTGAGTTGAGGGAAAGAGCGACGGAAGCGATAGAGCGAAGAATAAAAGAAGCGAGGGAGAAAAATGATATTAAGATGTTGAAGGTATTTGAAGAGTTAAGAGATGCGATGCCCTCTGCTGTGATTGGGACAATTCACTCTTTTTGTGCCCGAATCCTTCGGGAGTTCGCGGTGACGGCGGGGGTTGATCCTAACTTTACAATCCTTGAAGGAGCAGAAAGGGATCAGGTGATTGATATAATAATTGAGGACAAGATAAAGGAATTCTTAAAACAGGAAAGTGAAGAATCCGAACGACTTTTCGGGATAATTGAACGTATGAAGATAAACAACTTTTACAGGTTCATCAAGAAACTTATCTCTTCAAGGGAACTTGTGGAGAAAGTCAAGCGTGATATTTATCTTGCCAAGAGCGATGATGAAATAATTGATATGTGGAGGGATAAAATTTTTGAGTATGTTTTGAGGGTTTTTGAGGGAAGCAAAATGGCAAATGCGCTTAGAAGTTTGAGCGGACATATTTTTGAGGGCGATGTTGAATTTCGCAACCGTGCAAATGAGTTTGATGAGGCAATTAAAAATGAAGATGTTAAAAGTGCATACAGGATTTTTATAAATGTTTTTTTTAACATTTTTACCAAGAAGAATGAACCTCGGAAGGAAGAGGTTCTTGAACCATTGAGTAAGAAATCAGTAGAGGTGCAGAGGGAAATTTGGAAAGTGCTTGAGGTTATTAAAAGGGTTTATAATGATATAAAAGATTTACAACTTGATAAATTTGACGAATTTAAAGAGTTTCACCGTCAGTATATTAAAGATACGAGGTTGATTATTTCGCTTT
>NZ_CZVH01000048.1:0-14322 GCF_001458555.1 Candidatus Kryptobacter tengchongensis
CAAGCGCAAATAAAATTTTGACAATTTGCTCACCTTTATATCTGATCGGTCTTTCCTCTATTAGACCTTCAAGTTTTGCGAATGCGACCAAGCTTCCCCAAAATGTCACCGCCCCAATTATTCCAGAGGCTACAGTTGCTACAGTTTCCTGTACTCCCATAATTTTGTTTAGCGCCATTGCTTCTATAAATGCAAGTGCAGCAACCAACGCTGAGGCACCGCCACCAAAACCATTAAATAAAGCAACCATCTGAGGCATAGCTGTCATACGAACTTTAAGCGCAAAAACCACTCCAATAACACCACCGATTACGAAACCGAGAATGATAAGTTCATAACTTATAATTGATTTATCCATCAAGGTTACAACAATTGCTATCAACATTCCAAGTGCTCCAAGAAGATTGCCTCTAATCGCAGTTCTGGGATGTGATAAACCCTTGAAGGCGAAGATAAATAGCAAAGCTGAAATTAAATAAGCAATGTTTACAAGTGCTTGTGGCATAGCAGGTTCGCTTTTGTTTTAATTATTTCTTTTCTTTTTGATCTGATTTTGGTTTTTTAAACATTTCAAGCATTCTATGTGTGATAAGAAAACCACCAACAACATTTATAGTCGCAAATGTAACAGCGATTACACCAAGGATAGATGCAAGCGTTGTATATTTTGCTCCAGCAGCTATAATTGAACCTATAATCGTAATTCCCGAAATTGCATTTGAACCAGACATCAATGGCGTGTGAAGAATTGGTGGAACTTTAGTTATAACTTCAAATCCAACGATCATCGCCAAGACAAAAATTGTTAATACTGCGATAAATGGATCCATGTTCGCTTTTTCTTTTTGTTTTTAAAAACTAATCAAAAATTGAATTTGTAAGTTTTCCATCTTTTGTAAGCAATGTGCTTGATAAAATGTCATCGTTAAGATTAATGTTTATTTCACCGTTCTTGATGAAAAGCATGCAGAAATTTGTAATATTCTTTGAATACATTTGGCTTGCGTGATATGGAACGGTAGCGGGAACATTTACTGGACCAATTATTGTAACACCATATTTTTCAATTATCTCACCTGGCTTTGTTAATTCACAATTTCCACCTCTTTCAGCAGCAAGATCAACAATAACTGAACCTGGTTTCATTCCTTTCACCATTTCCTCGGTTATTAAAACGGGTGCTCTTTTCCCGGGAACTGCTGCCGTTGAGATAACGACATCACTTTCTGCGATTATCTTGGTTAACATTTCTCTTTGTTTTTTGTAAAACTCCTCACCCATATCCTTTGCGTAACCTCTCTTGTCTTCTGCTTCTTGAGACTCAAGCCCAAGTTCGACAAACTTTGCACCCAAGCTTTCAACTTCTTGCTTTGTTGCAGGTCTTATATCATAAGCCTTGACAACAGCTCCCAGCCTTCTTGCTGTTGCAATAGCCTGGAGTCCAGCAACGCCAGCACCTATAACAAAAACATTTGCAGGCAAAATCGTCCCAGCTGCCGTGGTAAGCATAGGGAACATCTTCGGCAAGTAACTTGCTGCAAGCAAAACTGCTTTGTATCCTGATATCGTTGCCATTGAAGACAAAACATCCATACTTTGAGCTCTTGATGTTCTCGGTAAAAGTTCAAGCGCAAAAGAGATAACTCCTCTCTTTGCAACCTCTTCAATCAAATCTTTTACAAAAAACGGCTCCATAAATCCAACTAAAATCTGTCCCTCTCTTACTAATTGAATATCTTTTCTGCTTTCCTCTGGATTTGCTCCCAGGGTTCTAACTTGAAGTATAACATCGGCGTTTGCAAAAACCTCCTCCCGACTCTTAACTATTTGTGCCCCTTTTTCAAGATATTCTCCGTCTAAATAGCCTGCTTTTTCACCTGCTCCTGATTGAATTATAACCTCAGCCCCCGCTTTTTTAAACTGCTGGACATTAGCTGGGACAAGTGCTACTCTTGTTTCACCTGGATAGGTTTCTTTTGGGACGCCAACTTTAATCATAGGTTCTCATTTTATTTATTTTAAATTTTGCACTCAAAATTAGCAAAAAAAGATTGTTTTTCAAAATTCAGACCACTATAAGCTCTTTCTCATCGGAAAAACAATTAGAATTAATGCGACGATCGGAAAAACCAAAAGTCCGATAAATGGATTTTCAGATATATGTGGTAAATTGATATTCAAAAGATACAAACCCGCAAGCAAAACCCCGGTTATTGATTCCCCAGCTACAAGTCCCGACGCAAGCAATATCCCACGATTTTCAATTTGAACCATTTCAGATTCGGAATATGCCTTTTTCTTTACAATTAAATCTGCAACATATTTTATCAAACCACCCACAAATATAGCTGATGTTGTCTCAAAAGGAAGATACATCCCAACAGCAATTAAAGTTGGGGATGGTGTTTTAAGAAGAATTAAGGCAAAAGCGAGAACACCTCCAAAAATTATCAAAGGCCATGCGATTTCACCGCTTACAATTCCTTTTGACATTACGCTCATCAACCCTGCCTGCGGTGCTGGAAGATATTTGCCACCGATTCCGCCTTCTGTCCCTCTGTGAAGAATTGACATAGGGAAAACAAGCACAAGGGATGTGAATAAAACTCCAATTATTTCGGCAATTTGCATTTTTCTCGGGGTCCCGCCGAGAATTTGACCAACTTTTAGATCCTGAAGCATATCCCCTGCAATTCCAAGCGCAGTGCATACAACAGCTGCAACGCCAAGCACAACCTCAACCCCCGCAGTTCCTTTTACACCAAGAGCAACCATCAAAACCGCCGCTATCACAAGAGATGAAAGCGTAAGCCCCGAGATTGGATTATTTGACCCTCCCATAACTCCAACCAGATAACCAGCAACCGCAGAAAATAAAAACCCAGTCAATGTCATAACAATACTGGCGACAACAGCACTTAACAAATTCTTTGTGAAATAGTAATAAATCAAGGTAATTGGAACAATAAACAAAACCACAGCTCCAATCACAACTAAAATCGGCAAATCATCCTCAAGTCTTGAATATGTGCCTTTGCCCATCCTGAGATGAGTTGTATCTTTTATCCCTTTCGCTATACCCTGAAAAAGTTGATTTCTCATCCCCCAAAGTGTGTGAAATGCTCCAACTATCATAGCCCCAACTGCAATTGGTCTTACTTGGTAATACCAAACGGAATGTGTTAAGTTTTCCCAATCCATCCCGCTTTTAAATAAATCACTAATCCCGGTGTTAAAAAATATAGCAAGCGGAATAAACAGCCACCACCCTAATACGCCACCTGAAAAGGCAACAGCTGATAACCTTGGTCCAATTATATATCCAACTCCAATTAAAGCAGGTGAAGCAACCGGCGTTGAAAGAAAAATTCCGCCTGTGTATGTTTTAGAATTTATAAACGAATCTGAAGCGTTGAAAAGTTTAATTTTATACTTTCCAAATTCAACAAATCCACTTATTGTTTCCTCAAATAATTTTATCCCACGATTATTTTTGAAAAGTTCAATTAAAGCTGATACACCCATCATGCTGAAAACATATTTTGCTCCTGTTTCACCTCTTTGACCTGCTTTAACCATCTCTGCACATGCAACACTTTCAGGATAAGGAAGTTCTGGGTCATTAACAAGTGGTTTTCTCAAAATAATGATAAATAAAACACCAAGCACTCCGCCCACGAGCATTATAAGGGTGCTTTCCAAATAGTTAAAATCGCTCCACACACCAGATATCACAAAAGCAGGTATAGTGAAAATTGCTCCTGCTGCAAGTGCTTCACCGACAGATGCGGTTGTCCTTGCAATATTTTCTTCAAGTATTGAACCTCGTAAAATCCTCATCACAGCCATTGCGACAACCGCAGCTGGGAAAGTTGCTGAAATTGTCATTCCCGCTTTTAAACCAATGTATGAGTTCGCAGCCCCAAGCACCACAGCCATTATAACACCACTTAAAATTGCCCTGAAGGTCATCTCCGTTAACTTCACCTCAGCTGGAACATATGGCTTAACCTCTCCCTTTTTCTGCATTCCTCAACCCTATTTTTGTTTCACATTGATTGAAAAGATATGAAGCAGTTACAACTGTAAAAACAGCAAGCAAAAAACCAGCTATCAAATCAATAACATAATGATAGCGAAGATAAACAGTTGAAAAAATCAACATAATCCCCGTTGGAATTAAAAAATACTTCGTTCTTGAATTTAGGACAACAGACAAATACATGACAACAAGAGTAAGCTGTGTATGCCCACTTGGAAAAGCGTCTCTTTGCGCATAATCAACAGGGTTTGGAACTCCCGGGGGAATTGACTCACCTGTGTTAATTATCCAACGAAGTGGCTCAGTAAGAAAAAGCCCAGGAAGTTCCTCATCAAGCTTGGCGAAATCATGAAGCGTAAACCTTGGACCAATTGCCGGAACGAGAAGATAACCAATGTATGAAAGGTAAAATCCATATACAACGGTTGCCATAATATAACGATATTTCTCAATCTCCCCCCTGCGATAAAAATCATAAGCAAGGATTATCGGAAGAAAGTAAAAAGTTGAATAAGCAATTTGTAAAACTTCTGTTAAAATCGGGTTTGAGATTTTACTCAAAACATAGGTTGGATGTGCTCCAAAAATTATATAATCAATTTTTATCAAAATCCAGTCGTAATCCGGCAAATTTAGAAAGTGAATGAAAAAATAAATTTCTTTGAATGTCAAAAGAATAAATGGAACAAGATACCATTCTCTAATGAAACGCTTTGCTGAGAAAATTTCGGGATTTCCAAAGCTTCCCCATTTAACAGCAACATAAATTATGAAAAATATAATTAAAAGGTTAAGGACAACTATCAACCACCACAATTTTATCTGATGAGAAAAAATTAACGCGAGAAAAATCAAAAAGAAATAAAAAACTATATTCACAATGTCCCCGAAGTGAAGATTACGCAAGTTGATAAGGTAATTCATCCAACATCACTTTTATTTTTATCACTGTAAATTTCATAAAGTGCGTTTGAAATCTCAATTAACTCTTCAACAGTTAGTTGCTCGGGTCTTTTAGTCAAGTCAAAATTAATCTTTGAAAGAATTTCATCATCAAAAAGCTCACGCAAAGTATTTCTCAAAATTTTCCTTCTCTTGTTGAAAACATGTTTAACTATCTTTTTAAAGAACGCATGGTCAAGGATTCTCTCAGACAATTCACCCTTTTCAAAATCAAGCCATATTACTGCGGACGAAACTTTCGGCTTGGGATAGAAAACATTTCGCGATACCCTGAATAAAATCTCCGGCTTTGAATACGCCTGACACATCACCGAAAGTATGCCATAGTCTTTCACACCAGGTCTTGAAATAATCCTTAAAGCAACCTCAAGCTGAACCATTATTGTCAAATCCTTTATCAAGTTCCTGTTCTCTATCGCTTTAAATATGATTGAGCTTGTGATACTATAAGGAATATTCCCAATCAGACGTATCTTCCCAAACCTTTCAAACATTTTCAAATCAAGCTTCAGAAAATCTTGATGAAGTATTTCAATTTTATCATTACGAATTAACTCCTCATCACCAAATCTTACTTTTAAAAAATCAACCGCCCTTTTATCAATTTCAACGGCGAAAACCTTTTTAACTTTTCCAACGAATTGTTCTGTCAAAAATCCCTCACCAGCTCCAATTTCAACTATTATATCATCAGGTTGAGGATTAATTGCCTCAGCTATTTTCCTTGCTATGTTTTTATCGCTCAAGAAGTGCTGACCAAGATACTTTACAGGCTTTAGCATATTTTACTTACCGAGCCTTTCTTCAATCTTTTTTATTTCCCGTTCATACTTCTCTTTTTCAGAGGGACGTTGTTCAATTAACTTTCTATAAACTTTTATCGCTTCTTCATATGCCCCCTGCTTTGTGAGTATTTCAGCAAGTGCGGGCGTAACAATTGACATATCCTCATATGTCAAATCTTCCTCGCTAAAATTAATGCTTGGTTCCTTAACCGTTTCGCTTTTAACATTCTGCTTGCCCTTTCCCTCCTCAATTCGCTTTATTAACTCATCAAGATAAGATGCTTGGGTTTCCACCGTTTTTGCTTCCCGCATTCCTTGCTCATCTGTTCCAACTTCAGGCATTTCAAAAATCTCCTCAACGATATCGCTTCTTAACTTCTCATCAACAGCAAAAGATTCCTTCCCAAGTGATGCAATTTCTGGAATCTCAAATTCAGGAAGCCCTACTTCTCCATCTTCTCTTTTTTCTATCGCTTCTGACTTTTCTAATTTTTTGAATGTTTCCTCTCTCCTTTGTTTCAGGGAAATTTTTGAGATCAAATCAACAACAAATTTTGAATCCGGCAAAATTTCAACAACACGATTTAACTCAGCAAGGGCTTTAGAATATGCCTTTATTTCCATATAACATCTCGCCATTAAGAGATGCGCAGTTGAATAATCTGGATATTTTTGAATGGCTCTATTGCATAAACTTATCGCTCTTTCAATGTCCCCGGATTCAAGATAAATCAAGGCAAGACGAACAATTAGTGGTGAATCAGGGTTTTTCTCAATAAACTTCTCATATTTTTTTATCTCATCCCGAAGTTTCACGCTTGTTAACATATAGACCTTTTATCTTTTATTTTTCACTCCTTAATAACGCATGAGCCAAAGGTAAACGAGTAAAGGGAAATTTTATCAGAACTCATGTAAAGTTTCAAGGTATAAACTCCATACTTTTCACCAGAGATGAGATTATACATTCTGCCTTTATCAACCCGCACGACGCTTTTACCCTCGTTGTCATAAAAAACATCTCTACCTTTCATATTTTTTGGCACTGGCTTATCGTCAAGCGTTAAAATGATATCGCATGGGTTTCCATCGGGGTTTAAAACAGCATTTACTTCCGTCCCCCTAAATTTAAAAGCAACATAATCCGTGAGTTTTCTGCTATTCCTTGTATGAACCAGCTTCTCCGCTTCAACTTTGAACCAACCGTTAAGTGTTAATTGAGCCTCTTTGTAATTTTCTTGGTCTTTATAATATTCTTCTTCATCTGGCTTTATTCGTTGGGTAAAATATCCACGCATATAACCTGAATACATCTCTGGCGTTCTTGGATAGCAAACAGCCCCTGGTTTATCCTCATCTCTAAAATACTCAATTATTTCTGGAAATTTCATCTCTGGATTTACTTGTCTCAACAATTCCTGAATTTTTGCCTCCGTTCTCCCATAAGCTCCTTCACCGACATGGTCATATCGTATCACCCCATCCTTATCAACCAGAAATTTTCTCGGCCAAAACTGATTTTTAAACGCGCGCCATATTTCATATTTGCTATCAACCACAACGGGATATTCAATGCCGAGCTCTTTAACAGCGTTTTCAACATTTTTAAATTCAGCCGAAAAATCAAACTCCGGCGTGTGCACCCCAATTATGACAAGACCTTTATGAGAATATCTTCTATGCCATTCTTTCAAGTAAGGCAATGTTCGCAAACAATTAACACAGGTATATTCAAAGAAATCTATTAAAACAACTTTGCCTTTAAGCTCACCAAGCTTCAATGGTTTTGAATTTATCCAACCTATTCCGCCTTCAATTTCCGGCGCTTTCCTGCCCGTCCAGTTGAAAAATGTAAATTGTAAAAACATTATGAGGAAAAGAATTTCTTTCACTTTTCGCTCAAGACTTTTGAATAAGATAAAAAGTTTTGTGAAAATTGTCAAAGTTATACGTGTCAAATCTTGATAATTTTCAAATTTTGTTTTAAAATTTAACAAAAACAAAACAAAGGTTCGCTTTTAAAGTGCCGGATAAAATTTTGATCGCAGAAGATGAACCTGCAAGCCGATTTATATTTGCCACAATCCTTAAAGATGGTGGTTACGATGTGATAACCTGTGAAAATGGGTATGAGTGCGTTGAGATCGCAAAAAATGAAAAACCAGATGCCATAATCCTTGACATTCAAATGCCTGTTATGGATGGTTTTGATGTATTAGAAACTTTAAAAGCAACACCTGAAATAAATGAAATCCCTGTTATAGTCATCTCGGCAAACTCAGACCCACAAAATATCAAAAAAGCTTTTGATCTTGGGGCAACAGAATTTATAGCAAAACCAGTAAACATTGAAGAACTTTTGATAAGGGTCTCAACTGCTTTGAAGATCAAAAAAACAAACGATGAACTCAAAAAACTTCGCTCCGAATTTACATACCTTTTAATCCAGGATCTGAAGAACACCATTTCCGTCATTAAAGGAAGTTTTGAACTCGCACTTAAAAACAAAATCAACGAACTTTCTGAAGATCAAAAACTTATTCTTGAAATCGCCGAAACCGCTATCAACAGGCATATAAAACTTTTAAATGAATACCTTGAACTCTCACGACTTGAACTTAACATTGATAAAATTTCAAAAGAACAAGTTAAACTTGATGAAATTATAACCAAAATCGTTAACAGATTTAAAACCGAACCGAATTACAATATCTCCATTTCAATTCCCGATAATTTAAAACTTGAAGTATACGCAGATAAAAAGAAAATAGCCCGAGTCCTGGAATTAATCCTTGAAGCAATCTCAAACGCTGGCGGTAAAGATGTTGAAATCTCATTAACAGAGGACGATTCAAACTGTTTAATAAAAATAGTTGATAAAAACCAGAAGATCACCCTTGAGGAGGCAACTTATATATTTGACAAATATAAACAAGCCCTGTTTCAAAAATTACCAAAATATAACGACCTCGGGCTTACAATAAGCAGAATAATAGTTGAAGCACATGGTGGAAAAATCTGGGCTGAACCAATTGAGGAATCAGGCACTGCGTTTTTCATCCATCTCCCAAAAACTTAAAACTTGATAACATAAAACCTGAAGTTAGGAGAAATCCTTAAACTCGGCGATGGCAGATGATAATAATTCAACAAATGGAAAATCTGCCTCAACAACCAAACCTTCAATGGGATCTTTGTTAAATCATAATCAATTGATAAAAAAATTTCCCTTTTCCCATTCCCGCGCCAATCAATTTGTTTAACACTATAACCGACAGCAATATCAAAAAAATCAATAACCCAAAACTTGGAAAATTCCAAATTTAAAATTCTTGAAATATCAAAGCTTAACCAAAAATATAAACTCTCATAATCATCAACGATGAATCTGTGTGCTCCTGATTTGAATTTCTCGGACGGGAACATGCTCATTTTGAAATTAACAACTTTTAAAAATTCAAATTTACTTCTTGCATAAGGAAGAAAAGCGCCCACAACATTTGATACCCAATCACTTACGCTGAAACCCAGCGTTGGTCTGAAGCCATCTTCAACTTCAACATAGGTTTGAAAGAGTAAAGACCCAATTCCACCCCATATCAAAGCAGAATTTTCACCAACGCCAGCCCAACGAAGTGACCTACTCAACAAATCAGACAGCAAAAAAGAAAAATAAGCATGACCAAATTTATCCGCGTTTAAAACATGATTGAAATCATCTCTAAAATGAAACGATGTTAACTCCCCTTTCCACCATGAATTATACTGCTGAAGATGTGCAACAGTTAAAACACCCACGCCCATCCCAAGAACAAAACCAAGGCGATACGGATTAACCCTTGAAGAATCCCTATCTTGGGGAAAAGAGATATTGAAGACAAAAACTAAAATGAGAGCAGAAATTAAAAATTTCACGAAGATTGCGTTTGGAGTATTTTTAAGTTTTCTTTTTTAAATTTAATCAATCCGCATCAATAAAACTAAAAAGGACGGGCTTAAGCCCGTCCCTTCCTTTACTTCACAAGAACCATCTTCCTTACATCAACGAAACCACCAGCCCTTAAAATATAGAAATATATTCCACTTGACAAATCCCTTCCATCAACCTTGACCTTATGATACCCAGCTGGCAATTCACCAACAAACAAATCCTTTATCTTTTGACCATCAGAGTTGTAAAGTTCCAACTTTACACTTGATGCTACGGGTAACTCAAACTTTATCGTCGTATACGGATTAAATGGATTTGGATAGTTCTGATACAATACATATCTTTTCGGCGACTCAACTAAAACCTGCACCACCCCGATATCTTTTCTTTCGTCTCTGGCAACAGCTTCAATCTTATAATAATACCTACCCGATTCAGTCAATTTCTTATCAACAAATTCATAATCACCGCCAAATGCACCGTTACCTTTGGCTCTTAAAGATGCCTCGCTCTGATACGAACCAACAAGAATATAATTCTCATCACCCCTGCCACGATAAATGTTGAACCCAAGGAAATCCTCCCTCTCAACCTGCGTCTTTATCCTCAACTTAACAATATTACCCACAACCTCAGCTGAAACATTGACAACCTGAACAGGCAAAGATACATCGTTATCATTCTTGATCGGATAATTATCACTTGATTTTTCTGCAACTGAATTTACGACGACATCTTCAGGCGCATTAATCTTCAAAGCAACCCAGTGAGATGGATCCGCTGAAGATGATACATCAAGCGCAAGTAATATCCTCAATGGCACCCCCGCATTTACCATCCGCTCTGTGGAGAAATTAAGCGTCGCTACATCAGATGAAAAACTCGCAGATCCAAGATATGTATCATTAGCATCAACCTGGTTATTCTCATTATTATCAACATACGCCTTTAGAGTTACCTCACCATCACCAGCAAGAGTTCTACCTGAAACATTCACAAACTTTTGCACACTTAAACCAGCCATATTAGCCCAACCAGTGCTAACAGCAAAATTAACACCAAGCATTGGGACATTTTGAGCACCCGGAGATATTGAAACTCCACCACCGTCAAACACTTTTGACGCACTCACCACAGGTCTTGGAACTACTTCATCCGCCCCTTTATATGGCGCCGTTGAATGTCTATCCTCCCCATCTATATCCTTCGTTATCCCCGAAATCGGAACCCCAAGCAAATCCTTATCATAAAAAGATAAACCCCAAAGATGTAAATCCGTTGAAAATTTAAATGTCACAGCCTTTGATACTGAATTCGCATCTTTACCTGTTACATTGCTCATCCCCTGTAAAGCACTCTTCCAGTCACTTAAAGTCTTTCTGTTTGTTCCATTTGCCCCCTCTGTTTCACTGGTTCTTCCAACATATCCATTATCCGCATCAGAAAAATAGAACAAATTATAGTCAGTTGTTAAAGTTGCTCTATTAGTAAATTCCCAATAAAAACACTGACTTTCAGCGCCAATCTCATTCGTAATGAAAACATTATTTCTAACATCTGCTATTCTTGTGCCAGATGTTCCGCTGTAGTTTAGATGAAAAGCACTTATTATATAATCAGTATGAGGGGTTCCACCAGGATTAGTTACATTATTAACAACAACGGTATTATTATAAACATTTGCGGTAATACCCACCGTTGCTGCATAACCAACACTTATACCAATGATTTGTCCCCTTGGGGACGAAGCTGTAAGTTCAAATCCTGTTATAAAATTGTTGTAAATTTCAAAATTACCAACCCCTGTGATAAAAATTCCAACTATTCCATACCATAAAGGATTTGTGGTGGCGCTATTTGCGGTTCTTAATTGTAAAATCTTGTTGCTGTATATCTTAATCCTTTTTCCTGGATCTCTACCTCCAGCATATATACCATAACTAATTGATTCAGTTTCCGTTTGGTCTATATATATTTCATTTCCGTAACATTCACTATTCCCAGCATATCTTAACTCAATACCAGCTTGTTCAGCCGTAATTTTACAATTTCTCACGACAAAATTTTCAGCCATATTTTCTGGGCTCCCTGAACCTGTATAATATAAATATATTCCTCGCGCAGACCAACCAGTTGCAGTTATATCACAGTTTTCAATTGTAACATTATCAGGAACACCATGCGGAGATACTCCCGTGTATAGTTGAACTAAAATTGCATTTGCTTTATGCAATGTTGGATTTTGAGTTTGATATATAATCTTACAATTTCTGATAACCGAATTATCACAATCCCCAAGCATAACGATCGGATTTGTATTATCATGTGCCCCATCGCTTACTCTCGCTTGAATTGTAAGTCGTTTTTCTGAACCTCCCGGTGCAGTTCCTTCAATCACGATATTATGACTTGGCACATATGCATTCCAATTATCGCTACTTAGCCCTATAATCCAGCCACCTGAAGAAGAAGCATTGTCAGTTGATTTTGTAAATTTTATCGTAGTAGGTTGATCATAATAAGGTCTAAATGTTAAAGTATATCCATTGGTATTTACACCCAAGAATGAATTTTCAGATTCAGTTAAATCACTCGTGAAGTAAAAAGTACAATTACCTGCAATAGTTGATGAGTTAATAAAATCTACAGCAGATCTCAAAGATGAAAAATCTGGATTAGAATTACCCGGACCAGTTCCAGCAGAACCGATATAATAATTACCGCTTATTAAAGTAGCTTTATAATTTTGACCATTGTTGTTAATGAAATTGATTGTAAAGAAATCTGCATCACTTTCTTGTGGCGCATTCATTAGATTTATAGTTGTAAATGCATAGTATTCCACGATAACAGTTCCACTTCCCGAATAAGAATAAACTTGTGCCCGCCAAGTATTGCCCCCTGTATTCGTACTGGCCTCAACTGTATTACTTGTTGCCCAATTATCAGTTGTATATCTAACCCAAACTTTCTCCTGTGAACTCTTTGAACCGCTTAGGGTCACATCAACAAATAAATTCCCACCCGAGAAAGAAGGTGAAATTGCAGTAATTGTAACAGGTTCTTGAGTCCCATTGTCAAAAATTGCAAAATCAGCATTACCATCACTTCTTATCTTTGACTTAATCACATAATAACGCCCATTCTGAGCTGCGAAATAAAAAGCACCAGCATCCCCCATATTTGCATGATAGTAAGCTGTCCATTTATCTCCATAACTACCACCACCTGGATACTGAACATCACCACCTGAACCAACATACCAGAAACCCTGACCAGGATCCGGGCTACTTGTTTCACCAAATTTAAAATATTCATTTGCATCGGCTGTTGCTTGAAATTGCCACTTGTAAGAGCCCCCAAGACTTGTCTGCCCCTGGGTGCCAGTTGTCCAGCTCCAACCACTCCCCGCATTATTACTACCAAAGATATAATCCGGGCTTGTCTGCCCAAAAGAAATATAGCTGGCTATAAAACCAAACACCAGAAATAAAATAACATTCCTCATGGCTACCTCCATAATTATTTTGTTAATTAAATTTTTTTACTTTCTACCCCGTTCCTTCCCACATATTAGAGAAGGAAACGGGGTAGGGGTTCAAAACTAAATTAAAATCTTAACACTTTCTTTACTTGTTAAAATTCAAATAAATCAAAAAATTGCCAGAATTAGCTTCATTTCACAAGCACCATCTTCTTCACATCAACAAAATCACCAGCCCTTAATCTGTAATAATAAGTCCCGCTTGGCATATCCTTGAAATCAACAACGACGCTATAACTTCCTACCTCAAGCTTACCCCTCACTAATTCAAAAACCCTTTCCCCCTTCAAATTAAATATCTCAAGACTAACATCCGCTTCCTTCGCTATATCAAACTCAATTGTAGTAACAGGGTTAAACGGATTTGGATAGTTCTGATATAGCTTAAACGATTTCGGCAACTCTTTAACATTCACCTCAATAACCTTCTCAAAAACTCTCTCTCCAGATAAATTCACACCACTAACCCTGTAATAATATCTCTTCCCGAAATCAACATTTTTATCCTCCCACTCATAAACAGCTCCAAAAGCTAGGTTACCTTTTGCCCTTAAATTCATATCATTCAAATAGGAACCAACAAGTTTCATCTCACCAAATTCTTCTCCACGATAAACATTAAAGCCCAAAAAGCCACCCAGCTCAGTTGATGTCTCAATCACAAGCCTTACACTCCTGCCCCATACCCTCGCAACTAACGTCTTTAACACAACTGGCAATGGGGCATCACCAGTCCCTGAAATCACGAAATCTGAAAACGATGTAACACCTGAAACAGTTATCCTGTTATTGCTTATATCCCTTCCCGTAACGCTTAACTCCACCCATTGTGTCCCATCCCACCTGAAAACACGAAGTGAATTCTCATCCGTTATACCCTGCCGTGCAAGATCTTCATCAGAATAAGAAAATGTAACATCAGCCTGAAAACTTGAAATACCCGACTGCTGTATTCTAAACCATCTCCTCAAAACCTTGTTATTACCAAGTGGTCCCCCTGGCGGTTGAGAAGCACTATCTATCGCAGATACAGTTACATCCCCAGAACCATCCAAAC
>NZ_CZVH01000049.1:0-14234 GCF_001458555.1 Candidatus Kryptobacter tengchongensis
ATTTTTGAAGTTATTGTCACTGGACTGCCCATTGGCCTTGGAAGTTATGTGCAGTGGGACAGAAGGCTTGATGGATTACTTGCGCAGGTAATTATGTCAATTCAAGCTGTAAAGGGAGTTGAAATAGGTCCAGCGTTTGAGAATGCAACAAAATTTGGTTCAGAGGTGCATGACGAGATCTTCGTAAAAAATGGGAAAATTTATCGTAAAACAAATCGCGCAGGTGGAATTGAAGGTGGGATGACAAATGGTCAACCGATAGTATTAAGAGTAGCGATGAAACCAATTTCAACTGTTATAAAAGGTCTTAACAGTGTTGATCTAAAAAAGTTGAAGCCTGTAAAATCAAGGTATGAGCGTTCAGATTTTTGCGCAGTTCCATCAGCAAGTATAATTGCTGAATCTGTGATTGCGCCAGTTATCGCAAACGCGGTGCTTGAAAAGTTTGGAGGAGATAGTTTAAAGGAGCTGAAGAAAAATTATAAAGGTGCTATTTTCGCACTTTGGTGAAAAGAATAAGCGCAATGTGATTACGTCCTAACTTGATAATTTAAAAACAAGTGATTATATTTTTTCAGATGCTGAAACAAAAACAAAATAAGGAACTTCCCCATGGCAGAAACACTTGATGCACTTGGGATGATTGAAACAAAGGGTTTAGTTGGAGCTATTGAAGCAGCTGATGCGATGTGTAAAGCTGCGAAGGTAACTTTGATTGGTAAAGAAGTAATTGGTGGTGGGTATGTGACAGTAATGGTTCGTGGAGATGTCGCAGCTGTTAAAGCAGCGGTTGATGCGGGTGCAGCAGCTGCTCAAAGAGTTGGTGAACTTGTATCAGTCCATGTCATCCCAAGACCGCATGCGGATGTTGAGCTCATTTTGCCAAAGCGACCCGAAGGAAAATAAAAGTTAAAAAATCAAAATCGGGTTTAAATTTATGATTGAATATGCATTGGGAATGATAGAAACAAGAGGGCTTGTAGCTGCAATTGAAGCAGCAGATGCAGCTTGCAAAGCTGCGAATGTTAAATTGGTTGGAAAGGAATATATCGGGGGTGGTTATGTGACGATTAAGATAATTGGTGAAGTTGCAGCTGTTAAAGCAGCGGTTGATGCGGGTGCAGCAGCTGCTCAAAGAGTTGGTGAACTTGTATCAGTCCATGTCATCCCAAGACCAATTGATGATCTTGAAATGTTAATTTATCCAGAGAAACCATATCAAATTGCGGGCGGGAAATTGCAAGCTGACCCAGTTGATTTGCCTGAAGCAAAATCCCCAGATGAACTTCGCTCTTATCTTGAAAATTTTAGTGTGATGCAACTTCGTTCTATAGCAAGGAGAATTGAGGATATTGAATTAACAGGACGTGAAATTTCAAGGGCGACAAAGGAAGAACTTATTGAAAAAATTATCAAAGCGAAGTTTGGTTGAAGCTAAATGAAAAGATATATCTCATTTATCATTTCATTTGCCTTTGCTTTTCTTCTTTGGTTAATTGTTAATCTCAATGGTGAATATGAAGATAGTTTCAAGGCGAGGATTTTGATAAAAAATCTCCGTCCTGAAAAAGCAATTAAAAATGATTACCCTGAATTTGTCAATATCAGATTAAAAGGGCGGGGTTGGAAAATCCTGCCCTTTTATTTTTTATCCAAACCACATGTCTCAATTGATCTCTCAAATATACACAAAACATTACACCTTAATCTGCTTAATAATCCCCGTGTTCAAATTTCACTTCCTAAAGATGTTAACTTCGTTGGAATTGAACCTGATACATTAAGTTTTGAACTTGAACAGAGAATGGAAAAGAAAGTTCCAGTTGTGCTTTCATATGAGTTGAAAAATGAAAATAACAGCTTCGCATATCCCCCAAAAATTTTCCCAGATAGCGTTGTGGTTTCTGGACCCGAATCAATGGTGTCAAAAATTGATTCAGTGTTTACAGATAAAATTTTGATTGATAAAATAGGACAGGAAGTTAATACTAAAGTTAAAATTCTGAATCCGAATCAAAAACTGATAAAGATAAGTAGCGACTTCGCTCAAGTTAAGTTTCTGGTTGAGCAAATTGTTGAGCGTGAATTTGTCGTTGCGGTGCATGTTACTGGAATCCCGGCTGATAAAGAAGTTATACTTTTCCCACCTGATATAAAAGTTGTCGTGAGGGGAACTATTTCCAAGGTCGTTCCATTAGAGCTTGACAAAGACACAGTTATAAAAGTTCTTGTAAGCTATCATGATGTGTTAAACGATAAAACAGGGCTTGTTAAACCTCAAATAATCTTACCTGAATATCTTAAACTTGTAAGTTTTAGCCCAGAGGGACTTGAATATATAATAAGGCAAAAATGAGAGATGCTTTTGCTGATAATTTCATTAATGCTTCAAATTGGAGAATTTCCAAAATCTCGTGCGGAGTTAAGTAATTATACTCAAACATCAACATATTCTGATGTGATTAACTTTATAGATCAAGTTGTTAAGTTAAGTCCAATTGCGAGTGTGACTATGTTTGGAAAAAGTTATGAGGGACGTGATTTGCCTCTTGTAATACTTTCGGATCCAAAGATTTCGTCACCGGAAGACAAAAGAGTTTCTGATAAAATCATTATTTTGATTATTGGGAACATCCACGCTGGTGAAGTTGAAGGGAAAGAGGCGATTTTACATATAATTAGAAAATTTCACCTTGATGAGAATTTAAAAAAGCTTCTTGATGATGCCGTTGTCCTTACTGTTCCAATTTTAAATGCCGATGGAAATGAAAAAATAAGCAAAAGCAACAGAGCACACCAGAATGGACCTGAAGGAGGGGTCGGGGTAAGAGAAAATTCACAAGGTCTTGACTTAAATCGTGACTTTACAAAACTTGAAACCCCTGAAATAAGGTCTCTCATAATTAATGTGATCAACAAATGGCTTCCACACATTGTGATTGATTGCCATACAACAAATGGTTCGTATCATGGTTATGTCTTGACATATGCAACAGGATTAAATCCGAATAGTAATTCAAAGGTCACAAATTTTGTGAGAGAAGAGCTATTCCCTGAGATAACGAAGCGGATGTGGGAAAATTATGGCTACAGAATTTATTACTATGGTAATTTTATTGATCCTCTTGATCCATCAAAGGGTTGGATAACTTTTGATCACAGACCGAGATTTGGGACCAATTATATTGGATTGATGAATCGTATTGCAATTTTGAGTGAAGCATATGCTTATGCAGATTTTAGAACGAGAATTGATGCGACTGAAAAATTTATTGAGGAAATTTTAAGGTTTGCAGTGAAAAATCGCAAAAAGATTATGAATTTGATAAAAGAAGCAGATGAGATCTCTGTTTCTGGGGAAGTTGACTCTCTTGGGATAAGGTTTCAGGTAAAGGAATTTGACAGACTGGAAAAAATTTATGGTTATAGGTTGATTGAATATGTTGATACATTGACAGGGGAGAAAAAAAGAAGAGTAAACGAGAAGCTTGAGGTTTTTGAGACAAAAAATTTTGGTGAGTTTAAAATTGTTGAAAAGAGGTTAGTTCCGCTTGCTTATGTTTTCAGTACTGAATTTAAAAATGTAGCGGACAAACTCCTTGAACACGGGATAAGCGTTGAGCGGGTTAAAGATAAATTTAGGGCGATTGCAGAAGTTTTCATCATTGATAGTGTTAAGTATTCGGAGAGGAAGTTTCAAGGACATAACGAAGCGAGACTGTTTGGTCATTATGAGGATGTTGAAATTGAGATTGACAGTGGTTATTATTATGTTTCGGTAAGACAGCCGAAGTTAAATTTAATTTTTTATCTTCTTGAGCCAGAAAGCGACGATGGGTTTGTAAATTGGAATTTCTTTGATGAGTTTTTGGGGCGTGAAATTGAAGATAAAAGAAAGGTAATTTTTCCAGTTTATAAAATTAAACAAATGGAGGTGCTAAAATGAGGTTGGTTTCAATTTTTGTGGTTGCGCTCTTGGTTTTACTATTTGTTAATTTCTCATCTAAGTTTATTGAGCCGAAGATATGCGCGACATTTTCAATTGTTGCTTTTGATCCACAGGCGAATGAAGCTGGGGTTGCGGTGCAGTCAAAATTTCCAAATGTGAGACCAATTGTTCCATGGGCAAAGGCAAATGTTGGGGCAATCGCAACACAAAGCTTTGCGAATGTTGCATATGGTCCTGTTGGGCTTGCACTTCTTGAAAATGGGGCAACAGCTGAGCAGGCGTTGCAAATTCTTCTGCAAAATGACCCGCAAAAAGCAGTAAGACAGGTTGGGATTGTTGATTTTAAGGGGAACTCGGCATGCTGGACTGGAGAAGAATGCTTTGATTGGGCTGGTGGAATTGTGGGCTATGGAAATGAAAAGAAATATGGAGGGAAAGGAGAGTTAATAGTTGGTAAATATTATGCGGTGCAGGGGAATATACTTGTTGATCAAAGAACAGTTGAAGCTATGGCAAAAACATTTGAAGAGACAAAAGGAACTCTTGCAGATCGGCTTGTAGCAGCTCTTGTTGCAGGTGGGAAAGCTGGTGGTGATAGGCGAGGTGAACAGTCCGCTGCTTTGCTCGTTGTTAAAAAAGGAGCAGGTTATGATAGCACAATGGATAATTACATTGATATAAGTATTTACGATCACCCAAAACCTTTAGAAGAGCTTCAACGCCTTTATCAACTCCATAAACTTTACTTCTTTAAGAGCGATCCTAAAAATCTCATCAAAATAGATGATAAGATATGTAGGGAGCTTCAGCAAATTATGAAAGATCGCGGGTTTTACGATGGACCAGTGAACGGGGTTTTTGATGAAAAGACGAAAAAATCCTTACAAAACTTTATGGGCTGGGAAAATTATGATGTCAGGATCAGAAATGATGATTTAATTGATATTGAAGTTTTGCAAGATATTAGAAAAAATTATGAGCTGTGGAAATCGCAGGCTGGGAAGAAAAAGTGAAAATTGTAAAGAGCAAATGGTTTAAGGTTGATCATTTAGAGAGATATTGGCACTTTGAGAGATTTTGTTAATTTAACATAGGTTTGTTGCTTTTGATATTTTTTGTTGAATTTTTAATTTTAAATAGAAAAACAACTTCAAAGTTTGCAAAGGAAAAATATAGTGGAGATTTAAAACATGCTTCGTCTTAAACATTCTGATTTTTGCCATAAAGATTCTGAGGTTTATCATTATCGCTTTTATCTTTTCTATGTTGTTTTTCTGTTAATCTTTTTGAACTCTTTTTCATTTTCCCAGATTTATTCCAATTTAGAAGCAAGGCGGATTCTTCATGGTCTTGGTGTTTCGTCAGTGAACATTATTGAGAATGTTAAGGTTATAAAGGTGACACCTGGTGTGATAGAGGGGTTTGATGGGGGTTCTCATAGGCGGATATTTGAGTTTATAAATGAAGATGATATAATTTTGCTTGAGGGTGCAACTTTATATAAGACTGGGGGTGGGGAGATAATTATTAAAGCGGATCGTATATTCATATCGGCGGTTCTTATGAAGTTGGATAACAGGTGGCATCTCATAGTGGGGAGGACGCTTGATGATATAATAAACTTTTTGGCGGATTACTGAATAGTTTGGGGGTAAATATTTTTGTGGATGATTTTAAACATATGAGACCGGTTCTCTCACGCTTCCAGATAACTTGATTTTAAAGGTATGGTTTTTTAAATTTTGAAAAAGTTATGCCCGGGTGGCGGAAATGGTAGACGCACAGGACTTAAAATCCTGTGTCCCGAAAGGGACGTACCGGTTCGAGTCCGGTCCCGGGCACGATTGCCCAATGTTTGGGTAAGGTCCTGCGCAACGGGATGTTGCTGAACCCCGCCAGGCCCGGAAGGGAGCAACGGTAGGCAATCAATCTCGTGTGACGCAGGGGTGCCTGCCCATTCATTGGGCTTTATTTTTAAAATTTATAACGATTGATTCTTCCTTTGGCCATTTTTCAATCGCTTTGTGATCTTCATAAACATGAATGTGAAATTTAACTTTTGAAATTTCTCCTTCTGCACACAATGTTTTTCTGCTTATTGCAAATTCAAAAATTTCTTTAAATGCATATTTTATCTCAAATATCTCCTGTTTATCTTTTCTCCCAATTTTTCTTACAGAGAAGCCTTCGTGATTAAATTCAATCCTTATTTCGCATGGTTCAATGAAGTGTATTTCAATTTTATGGTTTTGGGTTAAATCTTTTGATGTGTCAACTCTGATAAAGAAATTTGCTTCGTTAAATCCGAAGTAAATTCTTTTTACAATTGTAAATGTTTGATGCATTGTCATTCCAGTTTGTGCGACATCGTAATAACCCGCTCCTTCCCATTCATAGTTTCGTGTTCTTGAGCCATCAACCGTTGGGTAAATAAATTTCTTTGGTTCAACAATAAAGAACTTAACAAATTTGCGTTTGATTGGGTGTAGAAGTTCAATTGGTGGTTCAGCTCCAAGAATCTCGTAAACCCTTATCAAATGTTTTCTGAAGAGCATATCAAATTCGTCCGCTTGTGCGGTTACATGTTCATCTCCGAACCACCAACACCAATCGCTTCCCTCGGCAATATAAATTTCTTCCCATGCTTTTTTGATTTTATCTTCACTATGTTTGCCTTTTGAGATCTCACGGGTGAGGAAATCACGGGTCTGCTTAAGCAAATCCCATGCTCTGTTATCTTCTTCGTGTCCTATCCAGATTTTAAAATTTGCGTTTATCCACGAACCAGGGAAAACCTTTTTCAATTCAACTGCTTCGGCGTTTGCAAGGAAATCATTTAATCTTACAGTTTCAATTCTCTCATCGTTTGAAATTAGCCAGTAAAGTGTTCTTAAAAAATCTTTTCCATCGCTTTGGTAATATTCCCAACAATTTTCACCATCAAGGATTATACTTATGATTGAGTTTTTCAATGCTTCTTCACCTTCGTTTTTTATTATATCATCACGAATTTTTAAAATTCTATTTACAAGGTCGCGCGCTGAATCGTCAGGGTTCCAGCTTGAATATACAAATCCAATCAAGTCGGAGAGTATGCGATCTCTAAAGACAATTTTAATTTCTCCAAATGGAGTTTTGATATAATACGGTTTGTAAATTTTGAGCCTGTCAATGTTTTTTGTTTTATCGTTTTCAAGGGCAAGGGATTTAAACAGAACTTCTTCATCTGATGCTGTCCATTTAATTTTATTTTCAGCCATTAGGTTTAGAACCTCTTCACTTATACTTCCCTCGCTTGGCCACATTCCATTTGGCATTTTACCGAAAATTTCAGCGTAAAGTGCAATTGATTTTTTTATTTGGGCATCGGCATCTTCTGGATGTGTAAATTTTTTAGCTGGCAGTTTTATATCAGGTGAGGAAATTTTAGCTATTGAATTATCGCATAGCAATGGCAGAATGGGGTGATAAAAGGGGCTTATGCTAACTTCAATTTGTCCTCTTTCTTGGGCTTCAACATGTTTTGGAATTATCCTGGATAAAATTTCATAGTGTCCCCGAATTAAGAGTTGTTTTTCCTCTTCTGTAAAATTCCTTCCTTTTTCAAAAAATCTTTTAAACGGTTCATCGTATTTGCTATATTCGCCAACCCAAACGAGGTTGTACCAAACTTGGAGGTCAAGCCAGTCTTGCTCGGTAAAGTTGGGGCTTACTTCTTCAAATTTTTCCGTGTTGTATGAAAATCCGCCACGTTTGTTGAAAAGTTCAAGATATCTTGGATAAGGTTTTATCATTCTATCAAAATTTGCCATGAAGAAGTTTTTCAAAATTTCAAATTTGTCGTCCTCTGTAAGTTCTTGGGCTTTTTTTAGTGTGAGCTTAAGAATTTTATCTTCAGCTTTGTTTTTGACATAGTCTATGATTTGGATGATGAGTGAAGGGGCAAGATTAAATGTTTGTTTTATCTTTGGGTAGTCATCAAGTATTCTTACCATATCCCAGTAATCTTTAATTCCATGGAATCTGACCCACGGTAGAAGATATTCGCCATCTTCTTTATAATAGGGTTGATGTTGATGCCATAGGAATGCAACCTTGATTGTTTCCATTTTAGCTTTGTTTTTATTTTCACAAATAAATTATCGGCGTAAATTTAAGAAAATTAATCATACTGCTCAAATGAGCTTGATGTCATTAAAATTGATTTTTACTCTTTAATTGTTTAACTTAATCAAAACAAGTTCAACGAAAAAATTGAAGGAAGATGGCTGAGATTGATACGAAGAATGCAAATGCTAATGAAGTTGAGGTTTATGAAAAGGAGATGACATTTTGGGAGCACCTTGAGGAGTTGAGGTCAAGGATTATAAAGTCGTTGCTTGGGATTATTGTTGGAGTTATATTTTGTGCTCTTTTCAGTGATACAATAGTTAATGGGATTTTGATTGTTCCAGCCAAAAAAGCTGGGTTTGAACTTCAGAATCTCAAGCCTTACGGTCAATTTATGCTTTATATGCAGGTTGTTGTCATTTCTGGATTTGTTTTGAGTTTACCTTTCACGCTTTATCAATTTTGGAAATTTGTTGAGCCAGGTTTATTGCCACGGGAAAAGAAATATGTTTTATGGATAGTGCTTTTTTCATCTTTTTGTTTTTTTGCTGGAATAGTTTTCGCTTATTTTGTTCTTCTTCCCGTTTCGTTAAAATTTTTTGCTGGGTTTGGAAGCGGGGAAATAAAAAATATAATTGCAATAAATGAGTATATGAGTTTTGTCATCGGGCTTATTCTTGCATCCGGGATTGTATTTGAGCTTCCGATGCTTTCATTTTTTCTTGGTAGGATTGGCATATTAACGCCTGCTTTCATGAGGCATTATAGAAAGCATGCTGTTGTTGTAATTTTGATAATAGCTGCTGTGTTAACCCCAGGACCTGATATCGCAAGTCAAGCCACTCTTGCAATCCCCCTTTATTTGCTTTATGAAATTAGCATATTTGTCGTTCAGCTTACAGGAAAAAAACCTAAAATTTAAAAACAAAATTGTTAAAAATGTGAATTTAAATGAAATTATACAGCCCGTCAAGGAAGAGCTTATTGAATTTGAGCGTTCTTTTAAAAGGACGATGTTTTCAAAGGTTAAGCTTCTTAACATAATTGTTCATTATATTTTAAGGCAGAAGGGTAAAAGAATAAGACCAACGCTCGTTTTTCTATCCGCAAAACTCGTTGGAGATATAAATGAATCAACTTTTCATGCAGCTACGCTTGTTGAGCTTCTTCATACCGCAACTCTTATCCATGATGATGTTGTGGATGAATCCGATATGAGGCGTGGTTTCCCTTCGTTAAATGCAATTTGGGGGAACAAAGTTGCTGTCCTCGTTGGTGATTTCTTTCTGGCTCAGGGATTACTTTTATCCTTAAAGAACAAGGAATATAAGTTCCTCCATATAACAAGTGAAGCGGTAAGAAGAATGAGCGAAGGGGAATTGCTTGAAATTCAAAGTGCAAGGGGAAATAGCATTGACGAGGAAATATATTTTAGAATAATTTCGGATAAAACAGCTTCTCTTATCTCAACTTGTTGCGAGCTCGGTGCTGTGAGCGCAACTGATGATGAGAGCGTGGCATATAAGCTTAAAAATTTTGGGGAAAATTTAGGAATCGCTTTTCAATTGCGTGATGATTTGCTTGATTATATGGGTGATAGTAATATTACGGGGAAACCAGTTGGTTCAGATATAAGGGAGGGTAAGATAACTTTACCATTAATTTACGCTTTGAAGAATTCACCTGGAAAAGAGGCTCGGCGTGTGATTAAAATCATAAAAAATAATCCAGAGATTAAGGATATTTATTTTGTGATTGATTTTGTCAAAGCGTATGGAGGAATTGATTATACTTTGAAAGTAGCCGAAGATTACCTTGAGAGGGCGAAACAATTTATCGTTGATTTTTCTGAATCACCAGCAAAGGAGTCTCTGATAAAACTTACTAATTTTGTTCTTGAAAGGGTAAGTTAATTAAAAAACAAAAAGGAGGCATAAGATGAACCGCATTATCATATTAGTTGGCATTTTTATTGTTTTGTTTTCAACTGTTTCAGCGCAGGTTGATAATAATTTAACTAAACTCCCTGAGTCTGCAGTTAAAGGTTACATTCAACCGCTTGTTGATGTAATGGGAGCAAATTTGAATTCTGGGCTTTATCATACTGCATCTATGAGCAAACTTTTCAGATTTTATGTTGGCGTTAAGGGTATGGCTGTTTTTGTTCCGTCGTCTATGAAAGAATTTACAGCTGAGCTTGGTTCGGATTATAATCCTTCAAGTGTCAAAACGGCAACAGTTTTGGGGAAAAAGGATGGTGGGGCAAGAACAAGGTATAGAAATCTTCAAGATGTTGATTTACCTGGTGGTATTGGTTTGACCCTTGTTCCGCTTGCTGTTTCACAGGTAAGCTTATCAACGATGAATTCTGAACTTCTTGTTAGATTTGTTCCCTTAATAAAAATTAATGATGACATTGGAAGCGTCAATCTTCTTGGGATTGGTTTGGGGCACAGCATAAGCCAGTATATTCCGATGTTTCCAGTAAATGTTGCAATTCAAGGTGTGTATCAACAATTAAAAATTGGAAATTATCTTAAGGCGACTGCTTTGAGCGTAAACGCTCATGCGAGCAAAAGTTTTATTTTCTTCACACTTTATGGAGGTGTTGGATATGAAACATTTTCGGCTGATATAAATTATAGTTATGAACCACCTATTGGGACACCGCAGGAAATAAGTTTAAGTTTAAAGGGGAAAAATAATTTCAGGGCGACTGCTGGATTGAAACTGGGTCTGGCAATTTTTGATTTGAATGTTGATTATTCAATTGGAAGTGTTAATGTCCTTTCAGCTGGTTTTGGTTTTTCATTTTGATTTGGGCGATGAAATTTAAATTCAAATTGGGAGGTTGTCAATGCGTCTTTTTTTGTTGTTCTCTTTTTGCTTGATTGTGTTGCTTGTTTCGCCTTTCTTTTACGGCGAAGATAATTTTGAATTCGTTGGGTTTGCGACGGTAAAAAATTTTTATAAACAAGGTGACAACGAGCGTTTGTTTATACCTGGGATTGCGATTGTTAAGTTTAAAGCGGAATACAGAAATTTGCTTGGTTTGAGAAAAGTTGAAATAGATGAATTTAACAATGTGGCTGTTCAACTTGGGATAAAATCAGTTGAAAAGATGTTTCCGAATCATGAGGGGAAATTGTTAAAAAGTGATGAGCCAGATTTAAGTTTATTTTATATTGTCCGTTTTTCGGAGATGATGGATGTCAACTTTGTCATTTCAAAGCTTTCACGACTTAAAAGCATTGAATACGCTGAGCCACATTATATTTATAAACCTTGTTTTGTTCCAAATGATCCATATTTTTTAAGCCGTCAATGGTATCTCAGGAAGGTTGAAATTCCACTTGCTTGGGATATAACCCAAGGTGATACAAATATAGTGATTGGTATTGTTGATACAGGGATTGACCTTGATCATCCTGATCTTTCGGCAAATATATGGCGTAATTGGAGGGAAATTCCAAACAATGGAATTGATGATGATCAGAATGGTTATGTTGATGATTTTATTGGTTGGGATTTCGGGGGAAAAGATAATTTTAACAACGATAGGGCAAAGCAAGACAATGACCCGAGCGAGAAGAAGCCAGTTCATGGGACTCATGTTGCGGGCATTGCTTCTGCTGTGACGAATAATGGCATAGGGGTTGCGGGCGCTGGTTTTAAGTGTAAAATTATGGCTGTTAAGGTTTCTATTGATGATGATTCAGATAATTTAATTTACTATGGTTATGAGGGTATCGTTTATGCGGTTGATAATGGCGCAAAAGTTATAAATTGTAGTTGGGGTGGTGGGGGTGGCTCAAGATTTGAACAGGAGGTAATCAATTATGCCACTTCAAAGGGTGCGCTCGTTGTTGCTGCTGCCGGAAATAATAGAAGTGATGAATTTCACTCTCCATCTGGATATAAGCATGTGTTAAGCGTTGCCTCTGTTGACTCAAATGATGTCAAAGCTGGTTATTCAAATTTTGGAGAAACAGTTGATGTTTGTGCCCCAGGTGGAGTTTTTTCTGTTGATGGTGGAATTTTTAACACCTGGTATAACGATACATATACAAATTTAACCGGGACTTCAATGGCAAGTCCGCTTGTGGCTGGAATCGCTGGGCTTGTGAGAGCAAAGTTCCCTGAATTAACACCTGATCAAGTGGCTGAAAAAATCAGGGTTACAGCTGAACCTATAGATGATAAAAATCCAAGTTATCGTTATCAACTTGGCTATGGTCGTGTAAATGCATATAGAGCTTTAACAATTAACTCGCCAGCTGTGAGATTTGAAGATTTTGTGATTGATGATTCTCTTGGGAATAAAGACGGCGCAATTGATCCTGGTGAAGTGATACAAATTAAGGGAACTTTTAAGAATTATCTCGCTTCGGCTTCAAATCTTGTCGCACAGCTTGAAACCACAGACCCTTATGTTCAGATAATAAGCGGGATTTTTACGATAGGCTCTCTCGGAACTTTACAGTCTAAAAACAATTCAGATGAGCCGTTTAAATTTAAAATTTTACCCAATACCCCTGAAAATTACACAGTTAAGTTCGTCGTTAAAATTTATTCTGGCTCATATAATGATTTCGTGTATTTCAAAGTTTTTGTTAGACCTACATTTAGGGATCATAATGCTAATTTCATAACTTTAACCGTAACAAGTCGTGGTAACCTTGCTTTCAATGACTATCCTTCAAATACGCAAGGTAAGGGTTTAATTTATCGTGGTGGGAATAATTTACTTTTTGAAGGTGCTTTTATGGCAGGAATCAGCAGTTCAAAAATTGTGGATGTTGCAAGGGATGAGACAGGACAGAGACAAAATAGCGATTTTTCACCTAAAACATCTTTTTATCTTAAAACGCCTGGGGAAATCTCCGCTCAAGATGGCTTCTCAATCTTTACAGATTCACTCGCACCTGGGCAAAATAGGGTTGGGATTGAGGTTTTGCTTAATAGCTTCGCATTTGATCAAACTTTTGATGATATGAATTTCGTTTTGCTTAAATATTCTATTATTAACAGGTCAGGGGTTGATTATCAAAATTTCAGAGCTGGCTTATTCCTTGATTTTGACCTTGGGAGCGCATATGATAATGTCGTGGTTTATGATCAAGTTGGGAATTTTGTTTATATCTATGATACTGATCCAAATGGTGAAAAAACTTTAACGGGGATTGCTCTTTTAAATTTAGATGAGCAGGGAGTTTGGTTTATAAATAATGCTGGGGATGAACTTTGGGGAATTTATGATGGATTTACGAAATCTGAGAAGTGGGAAGCGTTAAGTTATAAAGGAGTGAGAAGAGCAAGTGCTGGGGCAGGTGATATTTCGGTTGTGATCTCGGGTGGGACGAGAATTTTTAAAAACAATGATACTTTGAAAATTGGTTTTGCGATTGTATGTGGTGATAGTTTAAAGGTTTTAAAAAATTCAGTTTTAAGAGCAAGAGAAAGATGGTTGCAGGTCATCACCGATACTGGTTTTCAAAAGACATTACCCAAAGATTTTGTTCTTTACCAAAATTATCCGAATCCATTTAACATTGAGACAAATATAAAGTTTGCTCTTCCGAAATCAGCAAATGTAACGATTGAAGTTTTTGATGTAGCTGGGAGGAAGATAAAAACAGTCGTCAAAGATGAGAAATTTGAGGCTGGTGAAAGAGTTGTTAAGTTTAGAGCTGATGATTTGCCAAGCGGGGTTTACATTTATAGAGTTAAAGCTGATAATTTTGAGGCGAGTAAGAAAATGGTTTTGATAAAGTGAAAAAAGTTGAAAGATGAACGGATGTGAGCTGGAGATACTATTGATAAATGATTAATTTTTTATTATATTTTACTCGAGGGCAGACAAAACATAAAAATGGGAGGGGGATAACAATGAAAAAATTAAAAATTTTGGGGTTGATTTTAGTTTTCAATTTTTCATTTTCACAAAATCCAGAATGGATTAATTTCACTACTGGTAATTTCATTAATACACTTGCAATTGAGGGGGATTATATTTGGGTTGGGACAAGTGGTGGTGGTTTAGTTAAGTTAAATATGCTAACTGGCGAGAAGGTTAACTATACCAAGGGGTCAGGACTGCCGAGTAATTATGTTTGGGCTATTGCGATAGATGGGCAGGGTAACAAATGGATTGGGACAGGTGGGGGATTAGCAA
>NZ_CZVH01000050.1:0-841 GCF_001458555.1 Candidatus Kryptobacter tengchongensis
CAATTGAAGGCGAATGAAGAGGAAATATCCTTTCAACCCCGACACCATCACTTATCTTTCTAACCGTAAATGTCTCACTTAACCCACTTCCTCTTCTTGAAATAACAATACCCTCAAATTCCTGAATTCTTTCTTTGTCACCCTCAACAACACGCACATGAACAGAGACAGTATCACCAGGCTTAAAGTCTGGTATGTCCGTTTTAAGATATTTTGATTCAACAAGTTTTACTTTATCCATTTTTATCATCTCCTGTGATTTTGTTTAACAAATCTTTTCTTCTTTTTATTGTTTTCTCAAGCGCTTTCTCATACCTCCACTTTCTTATAAGCTCGTGATTTCCAGAGAGTAAAACCTCTGGAACTTTCATTCCTCGGAACTCAGCAGGTCTCGTATAATGTGGATGATCAAGAAGACCAGTTTGAAAGGAATCCGTCATGGCAGATTCAATATCGTTTAAAACACCAGGAATAAGCCGAATCGTCGCATCAATGACAACAAGTGCCGGAAGCTCTCCACCAGTTAAAACATAATCACCAATTGAAACTTCCTTTGTTACAAGTGCTTCTCTAACTCTCTCATCAACTCCCTTATAATGACCACAAAGGAGAATTATATTATTTAGTTTTGAGAATTCATTTGCCATTTTTTGATTGAAAATTTCTCCGTCAGGGGTTAAAAAAATTACCTCGTCATATTCCCTCTCGCTTTTCAACTTTTCAATACAATTGAAAATTGGCTCCGGTCTCAATATCATACCAGCTCCTCCACCGTAAGGATGATCGTCAATTTGCCTATACCTACCAATCCCATAATCATGAAGGTCGTGAACATAAATCT
>NZ_CZVH01000050.1:855-14182 GCF_001458555.1 Candidatus Kryptobacter tengchongensis
CAACTATCCCTTTCTCCCGAGCTCTTTTAATTATACTTGAATTTAAAGGGCTTTCAAATATCTGTGGTACAGCAGTTATTATGTCAATTCTCACCTGTCATCACCTCCTCACTCAATTAAACCTTCCATTAGCTCAATTATGACCATCCTTTTTTCAAGATCAACCTTTTTGACGACATCACTTATTGCCGGGATCAAGATTTCCTTTCCTTTTGATTCAACAACATAAACATCATTTGCTGGGAGAAGCCATACATCTGTTATAACACCAATTTTATTGCCGTTTGTATCAAAGACCTTAAGCCCGATCAAATCATGAACATAATAAGAATCCTCGGGCAAAGGGATAAGCTCTTCTTCGGGTATATAAACAAATTTTCCACAGAACGATTCAGCCGTTGTTCTATCATTTACATTTTTAAATTTCAAAATAACATCCTCATTGCGCAAAAATGAACTCACGATATAATATTCATCAACTTCAATTGGATTATCACCGATATAAACACGCTTCAATTTTTTAAACCTCTCAATGAAATCGGTTATTGGTTTAACACATACTTGCCCTTTGAGACCGTATGGTCTCAAAATTTTTCCAATTATGCACAGATCGCCCATAGAGATATAAAATTTTCTACCTCAACTTAAATGTCGGCATATTAAACTTCTCTTTTGGAGGATGCTTCCAGATTCGTATAAAATACTTAACATTCCCACAAATCAGACCAGTATCATCAAACATCGCGCCATCAACAATTTCAACCTTTGGCACAACGAATTTCTTTCTTTCAATGTCTTTAAGATTTCTCTTAAACTCTTCAATCATTTTTTCTGCCTTCTTGTCATCAAGATATCCCACTTTTAACTCTTCTGATTTTAATTCTTTTGAAATTCCAATTATCTCATCCGCATAAATGTCAAGTGATCCTTGCATTGCCTCACAATTAGAAAACGAATCTGGAAGCATGGTTTGGTAACGCATCGTATCTTCACATTTTGAACTTGCTAAGCCTTCCACAACAAGGAAACATATTAAAATCATAAATCCTAGCATGGCTTACCTTACTTGCTTACTTTAAAACTTCAAGTGAAGCATTTTTCAAAATCAAACGCTTCACTGCAAAATCTCAAGCACAGCTCTTTTACCTTCTTTTGCAGCGACTGCGCTCAGGAGAACTCGCATCGCATTTGCGGTTCTTCCTCTTCTTCCGATCACTTTCCCAACATCGCCTTCGCCAACTTGTAATCTAAAAATCACCCTATTCTCCCTGTCTTCCATTGTAATTTTAACATCCTCCGGTCGATCAACCAGATGCTTAGCGATAAATTCCAGGAATTCACGCATTTTTCAGCCCTCCATTAATGTTTCAGTTTATTTTAGGAGGGCGTCACCATCAAGAAATTAACCTTCCTGAGATGGCGCCTCTCCTTGTTCTACACTTTCTTTTCCTTTCTCTTTCTTCCTTGACCTTCTTCGCTCTTTTCTTTCTTTCTCTCTTTTCTCCCTATCCACCTGAAGTTGAAGCCATTTCTCATATTCAGACTGAATAAACGACTCATCCTTACCCTGCTTAATTAATGACCACTTCAACCATATACCTTTTCTCCTCAAAAGAGCTTTAACTGTATCAGTTGGTATTGCACCTCTTTTAAGCCAGTGTATAACCCTGTCCTCTTTAATTTCAACCTGCATTGGCTCTGGAATAGGATTATACCAACCCACTGATTCAATATACTTTCCATCTCTTGGTTCCCTTGAGTCAGCAACCACAATTCTGTAAAAAGGTTGTTTCTTCTTACCAAATCTCTGCAGGCGAATCTTTACAGCCAAATTTTCACCTCTCTTTTTGTTTTTAAATTTTTAAAAATCATATGAATAATACAGTGCTATTCCCTTGACTTTTAAATAATCTTCAACATCAGGTTCGCTTATCATGTGCACGACCATAACTGGGAAAATATTTGGATAAACACCTTCTAACCTGCTAAGTTTTTTCCTTATGAAGTTATCAACATCATTTTTGGAAAGCTGTGACTTACACTCACCTATTATGGTTATAATCTTCCCATTCTTTTCAGCCTCACCAAATATGTTAACCTCAATTTTATTACCTTCCTTATCTGCGACATATCCTCTTTTTAATCTCGTTTTTACCTTGATTCCAAAATCCCTTTCAAGCAAAGCTGGTAAATGCTTATATGATTCATTTTCAAGCATATAACCAATTGTATTTGATAGGCCACCAAGTTGCTTATTTATTCTATCTTGATCTATCGCAAGAATTCTAACTTGTTCAGTTAACTCTTGCACCGTCTTAATCAGTCCAGCCACCACCTCTTCAAGATTTAAAACCCTTTCCTCCAACCTTGCAAACCTCTCTTCGTTTCTCCTCTGCGCCTCAATCAATTCAGCAACTGCTTGCTCCAACCTCCCAAATCTTTCCTCATTCCTTTTCTGCGCCTCAACAAGCTCCGACACCGTCGCCCTCAACTCCCTAACAGATTCCTCCAAACTTAAAAACCTTTCCTCATTCCTTTTCTGTGCCTCAACAAGCTCCGACACTGTCACCCTCAATTCCCTAACGGATTCCTCCAAACTTAAAAACCTTTCCTCGTTTCTCCTCTGTGCCTCAATCAATTCAGCAACTGCTTGCTCCAACCTCCCAAATCTTTCCTCATTCCTTTTCTGTGCCTCAATTAGCTCAGCAATAGATTGCTCTAATTTTGTGAATCTTTCTTCATTTCTCCTCTGCGCTTCCATAAGATCTGAGACTGCGCTCCTTAACTCCCCTATAGACTTCTCGTTCCTTTTTTGTGCCTCTATAAGATCTGCAACTATTATCCTCAATTCACTAATGGCTTTCTCATTCTCCCGTTGTAGCAAAACCACACTCTTTATACTCTCACTTATCTCTTTCACAAGACCTTTTAACGCATCAAAATCATCCTTCGTTACAGCTTGGGCTTTTATTCTTTCATCTATAATCCGCTCCACCTCAAGCCTAAAATCCTGCGGTACTTTTGCCTGTTTTGCCTTCGCCATAGCTTTATTAAAATGGAATTTTAAAAAATTTTAAAATTCTTAAACTTACCACGATTTAATTGCTTAAGTAATTTCTGCATCTCCTCAAATTGTTTTAGCAAACGATTCACATCCTGAACTGTCGTCCCACTCCCCAACGCAATTCTTCTTTTACGACTTGCATTAATTATATTCGGTTTTCGTCTCTCTTCTGGCGTCATTGAATTTATTATCGCTTCAATTTTTACGAGTTCTTTTTCATCTATATCAACATTTCTTATCGCACTTCCAACTCCCGGTATCATGCTCAAAATCTCTTTTAAAGGTCCCATCCTTCTTATCTCTCTTATTTGATCTCTAAAATCTTCAAGTGTAAATTGATTTTTCTTTAACTTTTCCTCAAGTTTTTTCGCTTTTTCTTCGTCAACTTGTCTTTGTGCTTTTTCAACGAGTGTTATAATATCACCCATTCCAAGAATTCTTGAAGCCATACGATCGGGGTAAAACGGCTCAAGCGCATCAAGCTTTTCACCAACGCTTACGAATTTTATCGGTTTATTTACAACCGCTTTAATTGAAAGTGCTGCTCCACCACGAGCATCTCCATCAAGCTTTGTTAAGACAACACCGTCAAAATTTAATCTATCGTTAAATTCCTTCGCCACATTAACCGCTTCCTGTCCAGTCATTGAGTCAACAACAAAAAGAATCTCATGAGGCTTTAGCGCTTCTTTTATTTTCTCAACCTCTCTCATCATCTCCTCATCAATATGCATTCTACCAGCGGTATCAACTATAACAACATCCCTATAATTTTTCCTTGCAAAATCAACTGAATTAAGAGCGATTTGAATTGCATCAAAACTTGACTCGGTGTAATCAATGCCTGAGTTCGTGGGGAATACGGGGACTTGAATTTGCTCCCCGAGTTGTCTTAACTGCTCAATAGCTGCCGGACGATGCACATCAGCAGCAACTAAAAGTGGATGCCTTCCTTTATGCTTAAGATGATTTGCAAGTTTTGCACAAAATGTCGTCTTACCGGAACCTTGAAGCCCAACAACCATTATCACAGTTGGTGGATTTGAAGAAAATTTTATATCCGCTCTCGCTGAACCCATTAAACTTACAAGTTCATCATAAATAATTTTTATCAACATCTGCCCCGGTGTAATGCTTCGCAAAACTTCCTGCCCGAGCGCCTTTTGTTGAACCTTTTCAGTAAAATCTTTAACGACTTTATAATTAACATCAGCCTCAAGTAATACTCGCCTTATCTCACGCATCGTCTCAGCAATGTTTGACTCTGTAATTCTTGCCTGACCTCGTATCTTCTTAAAAAGCGTTTCAAATTTTTGAGTTATCTCCTCAAACATCGTTATAAAAATTATTTTTAAAACGGAAAGAATGAATTTCTTTTGCTTTGCAAATTTACGAAAAATCAATATCTTTTACAATTAAAACTTACTTCTTCCCAGCGGAGTATCGTACAACCTCTACCTTCTCAAGCGTAATCAGCGCACCACAGCCAGCTTTTTCTATTAGTTTCTCTATCTCTGGAATCAAAGAAATAATTTTTTCTTCACTATCTACAACTTCAATCAAAATTGGCAAATCCGCGGATAAATCAAGCAAACTCAACTTATGTATTCTGCTTCCTGCGCCAAAACCCTCAATTCCTCTTATCACTGTTGCTCCAGCAAGCCCAAGCTCCCTTACTTTTCTGACTATAACTTCAAATAATGGTTTCCCTTCATATTTGTCGTCTTCTCCGATGAAAATTCGCATTAGCTTCCCAACGCCTTCAATCCTCATTGCCGAACTCCGTTATTTTATTATCAATTTTGAAATTACCTCCCCAAGCCAAGTGGCAGCAAGACAGTTCAAAATCGTATAAGTTATATTTGCAATTGCAGTAAGCATAGAGCCTTGCTTTAAAAGTTCAACCGTCTCATAAGAAAATGATGAAAATGTTGTAAATCCACCCAGTAAACCAACCGCTATAAAAATTCTCCAATTTGAAGATATTATCAAGCCTCTATCAATCAAGCCCATAAATAACCCAATTAAAAATGAGCCCAAAACATTCACAACAAATGTCCCATATGGAAAATCCGTCCCCAAAATTTTATAAGTAAAAGTTGAAAGAAAATACCTTAATCCAGCCCCAACAAATCCACCCAATCCAGCAATTATAAATTTCAACATCAAGCTTTAGCATTTTGTTTTAAATAGATAAAACAAATGAAAGATAAAACTTGAAATGTAGTTGAGAATAACACAAGATAGGAAACCGATAAATCATATAACCTCCCTATCACAATTCCACCAATAAACCATGCAAGTCCAAAAAAACTGTGAAATAATCCAAAAGCCGAACCTCTTTTATATGATGGTATAATTTCAGCTATTGCTGATTTCATAATTGTTTCTTGAAACCCCATTACAATTCCCCACAACAAGACAGACAAAACAACAGCAAATAAACTGTTTAAATAGAAAGCCAAAATTGAAATAGGTAGCGAAATCAGAGGAATTAAAAAAAGAATTTTCAACTTAAACCTATCAAACAAAACTCCGGCGATCACCGCAGTTAATGCATCAACCCCCATCGCAACCGCAAATAAAATCGGTATTATTTCATCCGAAACAATTTGAACCTTTTTAAAATGATAGGAAATTATTTGAAAGTGGGGATAACCACAAACAGTAAGACCAGTGAATAAAAGGAAAAGATAAAAAACCTTGCCAAAACCAGAATCAGATATTTTCTCTTTCTCCTTTTCAAGCTTCTCTGGTTTTGGATAAATACCAATTGTTATCAAAAGGGTTAAAATTGATAAAAAAGCAGGAATTCCCAACAAAAGAAAGGCATTTGAATAAGATTTACTAAAATAGATTACACCTGAAACAATCAAAGGTCCAATAATCGCACCAATTTGGTCAATAAATTCATGCAAAGCAAAACCCTTGCCATATCCAATGTTTGAAGATGCATACGAAATTATCGTATCACGTGCTGGTGTTCTTATTGCTTTCCCAAATCTTTCAGCAATGATCAAGGCGGAAGCAATCCACCAATTTCCAGCAAAAGCAAGCAATGGAATTGCTATAAGATTAACTAAATACCCAAAGGTAGTCATCAACCAATACTTTCTCGTTTTATCCGAGATATACCCAGAAATTAACCTGAAACCATATCCCACTAATTCACCCAATCCGCCAACGAAACCAACAATAGTTGCGCTTGCCCCAAGCAAATAAAGAAAAGGTCCAGTGATTCCACGGGCACCTTCATAGGTTACATCAGCAAACAAACTAACAATCCCAAGCAAGATGACAACTTTAAAAGCTTTATGCATATTGATTTTTTCTTCAGCTCCCATCTTTTGGAATCCAATTTTATTTTAAATTTATGCACATACCAAATACTTTCCCGGTCTTATTATAACTTTGCACTAAACGGTCTTACTTCATCCCACGCCCTTATCACATCATCTTTACCTGAAAAATATTCCAAAACCAAACGCCACGAGTTTAACTCCTCACCCTTGAAAGATTCCTTATTTTGATAATCATGCTTATCTATGAACTTTTTCATATGACTCAATAATTTGTTAAGCTTTGAAATTTGCAATTCCACAAAAAATGTAAATGAACTTCCATTGTTTGCTCTGATACACTCTTTTAAAATACCAATAAAATGATAGCGACACAAAATTACATTATCCGAACTAAAAAGTCTCCTAAATTCTTCATCGCCAGCACGATTGCAAAATTCATCAATATATAAACTTTCTACAGACCTTTCTTGAAAACAAGCAGGACATTCACCAGTAGGTTTAAGCTTTTCAATCTCCTCTAAAAATTTCCCACCAGCAGATTTCGCAAAAAATTTATAAATATACCCTTTCAGCAACTTAAGTTTATAAGTCCAATTCCTCTTTAACAACTCAATCTTAACAATCTCATCACCGAGCAAAGTTTCATATAAAATTGCAACTTTAAGTCCATCATCGCCAAGATTTCTCATAGCCTTCAAAAGTTTATACGCATGATTTGTGCAAAATCCAGCCGATTTATTGAGTTTACTTCTTACCCCAACATCAAGGACATATTCGTAAAGCAAACTTTCAAGATAATGTTCTGTTGAACTTTCCATAATAAAACAGATAGGGCATCCTTTTCTCTTAAAAGATCCTTCTATTTTAAGCCATATAATATCAGCACCTTTTCCCATTTTGCCTATCTCTTTTGAACTTTTATTTTAAAATAAAAACTCCTACTTTTAGCCACCCACGACTAAAAGTAGGAGTCATCGGTTCTGACCCTGCTCCAAGTCAGAACGGTTCAGAGCGGACTCCATCGCTCGTTTAAAAATAAAAAAATTGCCCCGAAAAACCAATAGATGGATTTTTATATTCTTGCTTGATTTAAAATTTTTATTTATCTTGAGTTTGAAAAATAAACAAAATTTTCATCAAGAGATGGATTATCACGATTTTGAAGGCAGAGAAAACTTTGAAGAGTTCCCAGAAAAAGAGAAAATTCAGGATAAAATAAAGCAATACGAAGAATTTTTGAAAAGCCATGAAGGCGCTTACATGAATACTGAACTTGTAGAGGAATTAATTGATCTTTATATGATTTCGGGGCAATATGAGAAGGCACTCCCCCATGTTCAGAAACTTATAGAAATTTTCCCATATTCCGCAGATTACTGGGTGAGGCGTGGAATTATACTAAATAACATGTCCGAATTTGAGAAAGCTCTTTTATCCTTCCATAAAGCGTTGATGCTCAACCCCAACGAAGCAGATGCGTGGGCAAATATGGCTATAACATTTGAAAATATGGATAAATCTGAAGAGGCACTTGAATGCATTGAAAGGGCAATTGAAATTCAGCCAACGAATTTTGAATTTTTACGAATTAAAGCCGATATCCTTGAAAAAAATGAAAATTATGTTCAAGCCATTAATGTTCTCAAACAACTTGCGGAATTAAGTCCAAATAACAAAGATATTTTACTTAGACTTGCGGATTGCTATGAAAAAACAGGCGATTTTGAGAGTTTAAACGATGTGGTTGAAAAATGCTTGGGAATTGACCCATACGATTATAATCTCTGGTATAAAAAAGGAATTGCGCTCACAAAAACAAATCAACTTGTCAAAGCAATTGAAAGCTTTGACATGGCGCTTGTAATAAAAGAAGATTTCACCCCAGCACTTGAATTGAAAGCAGAACTTCTTTTCAAAATCGGAAGATATCTTGACTCAATTGAAGCTTTTAAACAACTTTTAAAATATAAACCAAACTCCGAAGTTGCCCTGTTTTACATTGGGAATATAAATATAAAACTTGGTCAATATCGTGAGGCAATAAAATATTTCAACCAAGTTATAAAGATAAACCCTAACAATTATGTGGCTTATTACATTCGGGGAAACTGCTATGAAGCACTTGGAAGTTATAAAAAAGCTCTCGCTGATTATACAATTGCGGTCAACTACAATCCACGAATCCCTGACCTCTGGGAAGCGAAAGCAGAGCTGGAATATGAAACTGGCAAATTTAGCGAAGCCCTGTCAAGCTATATGATGGCGATAAAACTTGATCAAAAAAATCCCGAACTATGGATCGGCGCTGGAATGGCATATGAACAACTTGGTAGATATCAAGAAGCAGTGCAAGCGTATTACAACGCTATAAAAATCAACCCCGAATACGCTGAGCCGTATTATCAAATCGGGCGTTTATTTCTGCTCGCAAACATAATTGATGAAGCTGGACAGTATTTTGCAAAAGCGTTTGAACTTGACAGCTCAAAAATTAAAGAATTTGAAGATGAATTCCCCAAATACAAAAGATATTTAAAGAAATGGATTAAGAAATAAACAATGCCGAAAACAGCAAAGAAATTTAAAATAACCCCCGAATTAAGAAGCGAAATAGAAAAATTGATAGAGGAAAGAGTAACAACCGTCCAAATTAGCGTCGGTGATTTAAACGAATTGAAACAAATTGTAAAATTACTTGCGGAAGCACAAATAAAAACAGAAGAAAGATTGCATATCCTTACGCAAAGAATTGACGACCTCACACAAAAGGTAAGTCAACTTGCAGAGGCACAGATAAAAACTGAAGAAAGATTAAATATACTTACACAAAGAGTTGATCAACTTACTGAAAGAGTTGATGATTTGACGCAAAAATTAAACCAACTTGCAGAGGCACAGATAAAAACTGAAGAAAGATTAAACATACTTACGCAAAGAGTTGATCAACTTACCGAAAGAGTTGATGATTTGGCGCAAAAATTAAACCAACTTGCAGAGGCACAGATAAAAACTGAAGAAAGATTAAACATACTTACGCAAAGGGTTGATCAACTTACCGAAAGAGTTGATGACCTGACACAAAGATTAAACCAACTCACACAGCGGGTTGATAGTCTAACTCAAAGAGTTGATGATTTGACGCAAAGACTAAACCAACTCACACAAAGAGTTGATAGTCTAACTCAAAGAGTTGATGAACTCGCACAAGGATTAAGTCAATTAACTAAAAGAGTTGATCAACTTACTGAAAGAGTTGACGATTTGACGCAAAGATTAAATCAACTTACACAGCGGGTTGATAGTCTAACTCAAAGGGTTGATGAGCTTGCACAAGGATTAAGCCAACTAACTAAAAGAGTTGATCAACTTGCCGAAAGAGTTGATGGACTTACACAAAGCATGAAAGAATTAGCTGATGCACAGAAGAAAACCGAACTGGCAATTGTTGAACTTAGCTCTGAGTTTGAGAAGATGAGAAAACTTTTTGGGAATCTCTCCGATGCTATCGGTTATGGTCTTGAGGATAGAGCAATAAAATCACTGCCGAAATTGCTTGAAAGAGATCATAACATAAAAGTAGAGGGTGAGTTAAGAAGATTGTTTCTAAAGACGGACGAGGGATGGTATACGGAAGTTAACATATTTGGATTCGGGATAAAAGATAATAAAAGAATTGCAATAATTGGTGAGGGGAAAAGTCAACTTTCAAAAAATGGAGTAGATGAATTTATAAAGAAAAAACTTCAAAAGCTCACAAAAACATATCCTGATATGTTTCCTGTTATGGTCACTTATATGGTTGCTGAGCCCGATGTTGAAGAATATGCAAAGTCAAACGGCATAGTAATTTACTTTTCTTACAACTTTGATTGATTCCTAACTTAAACCTAAAGGGGTATGATAATAGATGCAGAAACAAAACTTGTTGGATTGATAGGGCATCCCGTTTCTCACTCGTTTTCTCCGTTTATTCATAACACTGCATTTGAAATTATAGGGTTGAATTACAAATATATAACATTTGATGTTCTTCCGGAACATTTAAAAGACGCTTTAAAAGGGATAATTGCACTTGGGATAAAAGGAGTCAATGTAACAATACCTCACAAGGAAATCGTCATTGAAAATCTTGATAATGTCTCACCAGAGGCGAGAATTATTGGAGCGGTGAACACGATAGTAAACGAAAACGGCATACTTAGCGGATATAACACAGATGTTTATGGATTTACCGAATCATTGAAAAAATACAAGGAAATTATATCAAATACCCCGGTTTTTATCTTTGGTGCTGGAGGTTCAGCAAGGGCTGTCATTTACTCGTTGATAACAAATTTTCAACCTGAAAGAATTGTCATAGCAAACCGAAACACTTCACGAGCCGAGGGGCTTGTTAGATATTTCTCACAGGTTCTCGGATATAAAGATTTTGAAGTTAAAGAATTTTTCTTCCCAGAAATTGCTGGTGATATTAAATCATCACGACTTGTTGTCAACACCACACCAATTGGAATGCATCCAAATATAAATGATTTACCAGTTCAGACAAATGAAATTTTTCACGAGGGGCAGATTGTTTATGATCTCGTTTATAATCCACCGATGACAAAATTTTTAAAACTTGCCCAAAGCAAAGGTGCAGAAGTTATAAGCGGTATTGAAATGTTAATTTTACAGGCGAGCAAATCATTTGAATTATGGACAGGAAAAGAAATGCCCATTGCAGAAGTCAAAAAGTTTCTGCTTCAAAAATTAAAATCAAGAAAGAGAAAAAATGACACTTAAAGATAAATATCTAAAACTCCAAAAAATTCTTGAAGAGATGGGCTCTGTGGTCATAGGCTTCTCTGGCGGAGTTGATAGCACCCTGCTTGTAAAAGTTGCGTATGATGTCTTAAAAGATAAAGCAATCGCTGTCATTGGAAAATCAGATACATATCCCGAAAATGAACTCAATGAGGCGGTAAGACTTGCGGAAATGATTGGAATAAGATATGTAATTGTAAATACAGAGGAAACAGATAATTTAAAATTCAGTGAAAACCCGCCCGATAGATGTTATTACTGTAAAACCGAGCTTTTCTCAAAGTTAAAACAAATTGCAATTGAAGAAGGAATTGAATGGATTGCGGACGGGACAAATGTTGATGACCTTGGTGATTTTAGACCTGGACTTAAAGCTATAAAGGAAAACAATGTTCGCTCTCCACTTCTTGAAGCTGGTTTAACGAAAAAAGAAATAAGGGAACTATCAAAAACCCTCGGTCTTCCCACATGGGATAAGCCCTCATTTGCTTGCCTGTCTTCAAGATTCCCTTATGGACTGCCGATTGATAGGGAAAAATTGAAAAAAATTGATAAGGCTGAATCATTACTTAGGGCTAATGGTTTGAAAGTTGTTCGGGTAAGATATGTTGATGAAAATACAGTGAGAATAGAAACTGACAAAGATGGATTTAAAAAATTTTTCAACGATGAATTCAGAGTAAAAATTGTCCAAGCGTTTAAAGATCTTGGCTTTATTTACATAACACTTGACCTTGAGGGCTATAGAACAGGAAGCATGAACGAAGTTCTACTTGCTCAAAATAAATTTTAAACCTCAAACCTTCGCAAGCTCTGACTTTAGATATTCAATCGGCTTCACAGGTGTTGGATCAACTTTATTTAAGATAGCAAGATAGAAGCTAACCCAATCACCAAGATAAATCTGTGAAAACAGCCTCGCAAGCGTTGATTTACCTTCAGAATATATGTTTAAAACTTCACCCGCATAAGGTCTTATCAAATCATCTGTTATCTCAATTCTATACTTTATTCTTTCATACTCGCACTCATCCCTTAAAATCACAACGCTAATTTTATTCATCAATTCTTTTACGCTCCCTTCAACTTCTCCAGACCATCCGACGATTTCGTTATGATTCAGCTCGGGGAAGATGTTGAAATGGGCAAGCATTTTCGCATTTTCCTCAATCTGGCAAGCCCATCTTACAGCAACTGCATCAAATTTTCCAGATGAGTAAATAAATGGTATTGAACCAGCTATGCGAACGGCAATTTTATAAGCAAGGTTTTCTTCGTGTTCTGGATTTGAGTAAATTCTTGATTTTTCCTCAATTAAATTTATCGTTTCAGTTATCTCTTTCTTTTTGCTTTTGATAAAACCAAGTTTTGAAAGAACGACAAGTATTGGAAAAAATGAATAACCAAGTGCAGTCCTCGGCGGATAACCAGATGGAATTTTTATAACGGGATGTTTTCTCTTCAAAGCGATTTTCTCTATCTCACCATTTGATGTGATACAGAATATTTTCGCTTTTTTCTTTACGCCGTCATTATAAGCCGAGATTGTCTCTTCTGTATTTCCAGAATAGCTTGAAACAACGAGTAATGTATTTTCATCAACGAACTTTGGAAGGAAATAATCACGGTTGACAATTATTGGAACTTTTATCTCTTCCGAAAGATAAGATTTAAGCAAATCACCAGCAATTGCCGAACCACCAAGCCCAGTAAGAACTATTTTGTTAATTTTCTTGATGGAAAAGCTAATTTTCACACTTTCACCTATTTTAACCGCTTCTTTGATTTGTTCGGAAAAATTAGCAATCTTTGAAAACATATCTGACTTGTCATAACTTCTTATGTGGTTCAGGGTGAGCATTAAAGCCTCCATTTGGTTTTAAAAATCAAACTCTGGGATCACTTTCTTTAACTCTTTTGCGATGAAGTTTTTTACTTCTTCTTGGGTTTTAAAGATAAGTGCTCGTTTGCTTATCCGTTTTGCGTCTTTATATTTTATGGCTCTTATAACTTGTTTTACCTTTGTAATTGAATCAGCTCACAGAGCTAAAATACCCGTTGCAATGTGTGGTGAGATGGCCGGAGATCCATATGCAACGATTTTGCTTATTGGATTTGGACTTGATAAGTTAAGTGTTACGCCCGATTCAATTCC
>NZ_CZVH01000051.1:0-13134 GCF_001458555.1 Candidatus Kryptobacter tengchongensis
CAGCGTCAGTATCTTATGCTTGCTATAACGGGGTATGAAGAGCCAATAGCCACACATGCGGATCACTGGCTTGAAAACTATCCAGCTACTACAGCATTCTATCCGAAGACAGCAACTGTTATGTTTATGCTTCAATATGTGCTTGGCGATTCAACTTTTTCAAAATTGATGAAAGAATATTATGAGCGATGGAAATTTAAACACCCCTACCCTGAAGATTTCTACAATCTCGCAATGGAAATAAGCGGAAAAGACTTAAGATGGTTTTTTGACCAATGGTTTCATAGAACTTATACCTGCGATTATGGGATCAAATCAATCAGGTCAAAAAAGATTCAAAAAGATGGGAAAGAAATTTACAAAACAACGATAAAAATTATTCGGAAAGGCAGAGCGGTTATGCCCCTTGACATAGCAATAAAAATGGAAAATGGAGAAATTACAAGCGTAAATCTCCCTGTTGATATCTGGCTAAATGATGAATGGGAAAATGAAATTGATATTGAACTTCCATCAAAACCCACTTCAGCCGAGATTAACCCTGACTTAAGAATTGCTGATATAAATCGCCTGGACAATACATACCCGTTCCCAAAAGTTAAAATTTCAATTGACAGTACCATCCCGCTATCTCAATTTATCGCTCCAATTGATGCATATTCGCTGAAATTGAGACCCTCCATCTGGTATAACATCACCGATGGTTTTAAATTTGGTTTAAAACTTAACGGATCATATCTTGATGATGTCATTTCACATAAATTCTGGGCTCTTTACGGGACGAGGTCAAACGAGATTGATTTCTATTTTAGCGACAGCAGAAGAATCCCATTTGAAATAAGCAAAAATACATTCACAGAAATTGAAATTTTCAAAATTGAAGGAAGATATGGTGGAGGCTTTGGATTTAGAAAACGATTTAGAAAAACTTTGACAATCCCACCTTTCCACGATTTAAATTTAAAAGTTCAACTCTTGAAATCAACAGACGGAAAGTATTTAGACCAGATTTACAAATGGGATGAGAAAAGATTGACAAGAATTATTGCTGGGTATACTTACTTTAATTATGGCGAAAAATGGCGTGTGAATTTTTCACTTTTCTTTGAATCATCAACAGTGTTAAGCGAATTCAATTATTCAAAGGTTTATTTAGAAATTATTCAAACATTCCGCTTGCCTTTTGGATACAGTTTTTCTGTGAGGTTATTCGGCGGATATGGCAATGGAACGATACCACAGCAAGCCAAGTTTTTTATAGCAACTTCATCACCCATTGATCAATTTTACAGACCACTTTATAGAAGTAAAATCTTTCCTGCTGATTTAAGAAAACATATTGAACCGTTTGGAGGTGCTGGACTGCGAGGATATATTGATCAAAATGTTTCAGGTGATAGAATTTATTCCGTTAATTTTGAACTTAACCTACCATCGCTTTTGCCACTTTTGGGGAATTTGCCTATCATTGGAAACTTATTCAAGACGACGCTTTTCTTTGATGCTGGAAAAATATGGGATCAAAATCAAAGGGCAAGTTTAAAAGGTATAAAGTATGATCTTGGGTTTGGTGTAAGAAGCACAATCTTTGAACAATTTTCATCAATGACAAATTTATTTTCAGAAATCGGACTGAATATGATAAGAGTTGATTTCCCAATTTACATAAGCCATCCCATAAATGGAGAGAAAAAGTTAAAGTTGAGGTGGGTATTAGGGTTTGACAAAACATTTTAAAAATAAAAAGCCCCGAGGTTAAACCTCGGGGCAAATTTTTTAAGCCGAGACTGGCTTTGCCTTCAGAACCTTGTTAAGCATATATCCAACCGTGATCAAACCAGCAATAAAGACGATCCCAAAAACGATAAGCACTGAAATCTGAGGTTGAACTTCAAATTGCTCAGGTTTGAAATAATCTTTTAAATAAGCATCCCTCAAAATATCACGCATTACTGACATACCCACTATTGTCAAAAAGAGCAAGGCTAAACCAGAAATTGAAAGTGGTTTTGGGTTTTGAGCGTTGAAGGAAAGTAAAATAAGAATTAAACTAACAAGCGAAAGCAGAACAGAAATTCCAAAAATAGCCGTTGCTAATCCATCACCGCCCATAAAAACCATCATCAAATCTTTCTTAAGAGCAAGCAAAAACCATATTCCAACTGCATATTGAAGGACCGTGCCAATTACAAACCAAAGCCCACCATATTTAATAGCCCATCTTCCAAAGTCTACATCACTTTTCAATTTAATAAGTCCATAAATTAACACAAGCAAACCAGCCACTGAAACCGAAGCAACGAGAAAGTGCAAATATCTTGGGATCACGGTCGGATCATCAAAATTAAAATTAGTTCCATGAGGATTGGCGAAATACTTTTGTGCCCATTTTTCTGGGGTTAACATTAAAACAAGGGTGTTTGTATAGATAAGCCCAATCAAAGCGAACAAAACAGCGCTTCCAAGAACTATCCACGCTCTTACCCCTTGAAGTTTTTCAAAATTAAATTGATAAATGTAATACCCATAATATCCGATAAGCAAAAGCAAAATTACACTTAACCACGGCCATGCAAGTGTAATAGATGCTGTATAAAAGTACTGCCCATAAAGAACTTGGATAAACAGCAGTGGTGCAATTCCAAGCGTTATAGTAAAAGCGGTTGTAATAGGAAGCATTTTTGAAAAAGAACGGGCGAGATTGAGATGGAATTGACTATTCTTTTTTCTCCCGATTAAATCAGTTATTCCGGCGATTATACCACCACCAAGTGCAAAGTTCATTGCGATTATATGAAGTATAAATGTAAGAATAAGCAAGAATTTTAAAAGCCAATATGGTGCTGGCAACGGTATCGGGTCAAGTTCTGGTATTATAATTTGCTGTGTCATTTTTTAAACCCGTATTTTGTTTTTTCTTCATTTAAATTATAAAGCCATTTTGCAAGTGCTTTCCTTTCCTGTTCGGTTCCGTAAAATGGTGGCATAAAACCTTTAAGCATTTCAAGATGTTGAAGTTGAAAATCAATATAATTTTCGCTCCATCCATTGACAAGTTTCTTTATCCCATTATAACCATCAACTGTATGGCAACTCTGGCATTGAACCCTGAAAATTTCTTCACCCGCTTTGAGCATATTTTCTTCATTTATTTCCTTAATGGTAATCCATTTGGCGAAGTTTAAAATTCCCATCTCGTTTATTTTATCACCGTGAGCTTTTAGGATGGAATTTGAATACATGTAGTTGTAAATTATATACGGTTTTCTGACCGCTTCTCTCACCCATTCGGTCACAGCAGTAACCAAAAATCCCATAACAAGCAAGCCCAGTGCAAATGCGAACGATGTTTGTTTTGGGGTTTTAATTGGACCAAGCCATGAGAATAAAGCGATGATAAATGAAAAAACAACACTTAACCCGGCAAAAATAGTAACAGCTGGCGCACCGCCCATTGAAATTTCACGAGCAAGCGGTGGAATAATTGAAATATACCAAATCCCCGCCACGGGAATAAGAATAAATGCAGGAACGAGCCATTTGCCTGAATATTGAACGACTTTAATTCTCAACTCTTCATCTTCTAAACGAGTTGCGGTTATCAAAGAATATAACCCCGCAAGTGCAAGCGCAACACCCGTTCTTATGAAAAGCGATGGGAAATATGAAGGATTGAAAAATCCGACCCAGAACTTTTTGGAAGGTTCCGTAAACGGAATATCAACCCAACCTCCAGATGTAAGCATAAATGTCAAAATACCGTTAATAATTACAAGGCTCAAGTATGCACCCGCAAAGTAAATCCAGCCAATTATGTTGTGTGTTTTCGGGTCAAGTTTGTCCCATGTAGCATAGTAAATTAAAATCGCGGAGATTTCAACAATGAAAAACACCCACTCAATTGCCCACCCGAATACAAAGCTGTGAATTAAAGTTGATGTAGCAGATGGATGAACAAGACCAATTGTGAACCAGATTCCAACCCCTGATAAAGCTCCAAGCACCACTGTGAGAAGCAGGAAAAATTTTGAGTGCTTTTTCAGATAAGCAATAAGTTTTTGGTCATTTTCTTTGATTGCTTTTCTTTCTGTTAAAGCAAGATAGATCCCACCACCAACTGCAAAATGTGAAACAAAGACATGAAGAATTGCAACAACACCAATTAAGATTCCACCTCCGATTAGCGGAACATCCCAGAAAGGATAGTTCATAGATGTACTCCTATTTTGTTTTAAACTCGTTATAAATTTAAACATCCCTGACAAAACAAGTCAAGTTAGAAGTTCTTAATTTTTTGTCAAAAGAAACAAATTTGCAAATTTTGTGTTATAAAACTTGAAATTTTATTTCAAATTTTTTAACTTAAAAACAGCGATATAAAAAATTATCTTGGAGGTTAATTAAAAATGCCAGTTATCAAAAAACCCGAAGCTGATTTGAGATTAAGGTGGCGGAAGTGGATTGAACTCGGACTTGTGATTGCGCTTGTTGTGTCAATTGTCGCTTTTAGATTTTTCCCGAAAGATGTTGGTCGTGGGAAGAAAATTTTAACTGTGGAGCAGGAAATAATCAAACCGGAGGAAATTCCACAAACCAGACAGGAAAATAGACCTCCGCCACCACCAAGACCACCAATCCCAATTGAAGCTCCAAGCGATGAAGCTTTGAGCGATATCAACATTGATATAAGTTCTGAGCTTGATATCACAAAAGAGGTTGCTCCACCTCCACCGAAAGAAGAGCTGAGCAAGAAAGAAGAAGAGATACCGTTTGAGGAGCAGTTCTTTATGGTAGTTGAGGAGATGCCAGAGATAATTGGCGGACTTGAATCAATCCAGAGAAATGTTGTATATCCTGAGATAGCTATAAGAGCTGGGGTTGAAGGGACGGTTTATGTTATGGCATTCGTGGATGAAAATGGAAATGTCGTAAGGGCTGATGTTGTCAAGGGGATTGGCGCTGGATGTGATGAAGCTGCTGTTGCTGCGGTCATGAAAGCTAAGTTTAAACCCGGGAAACAGCGTGGAAAACCCGTCAAAGTTCGTGTGATGATCCCGATAAGATTTAAATTGAAGAAATAAGTCAAAATCTTTTGAATATCTCTCTTTTATTTTTCAAGGCACAGGGTTTTTATAACTCTGTGCCTTTTTATTTAAAATAAAACTTCCCAACTATGCAAACGGAAATTATCCTCGCCTCCATTTTACTTATTTTATCAGCTTTTTTCTCTGCAAGCGAGATTGCTTTCATAACTGCAAACAAAATAAAACTTGAAATAAAATCACGCTCATCTTTAACTGCTAAAATCGCAAATGATTTCGCCAAAAATCCCGAAAGATTTCTCATAACCATTCTAATCGGAAACAATTTTGCTAACATAGCTCTTAGTTCAATTTTGACCTACATTCTTAAAACGATAACAAATCTTAATGACTTTTCAATTTTGATTTTTCTTACACTTTTAATCCTTACTTTTGGAGAATTGATCCCAAAAACAATTGGAAGGGAGTCTGCAGATGGATTTGTGTTATTTGCATCACTTCCTCTTAAACTGATTTACTTTATATTTTTACCGGTAGTGAAGCTTCTAAAAGTTGCGTCGGAGAAAATTTCAAAAGCCTTGAAGATCAAAACAGAAACAATTGAACAATTCTTCAGCAAAAAGGATTTTGAAATCCTTCTAAAAGAAAGTGAAACAAGAGAAAGCCTAAAAATTGATATACCGTTCTCAAAAGTTTTCAAACTTGAAAGCTTGGCGGTTGAATCCGTAATGAGACCGAGAACAGAAATAGTAGGCGTTGAAAAAAACATGAAAATGAAAGAGATAATTGAAACATTCTCAAAATCTGGACACTCACGACTGCCAGTTTATGATAGAACAATTGACAATATAATCGGGATAATCTATGTGAAAGACTTATTTAAAAACCCAAAAAGTATTGAAGAGATTTTAAAAGAACCTTATTTTGTCCCAGAGAAAAAACGTTGTATTGAACTTTTAAGAGATTTCAAAGAAAAAAATATATCTATGGCAATTGTAGTTGATGAATTTGGTGGCGTTTCGGGGTTGATAACCCTTGAGGATGTAATTGAGGAACTGGTTGGAGAAATTGAAGATGAATTTGATATCGGAAAAAAATTTATCCAAAAGATAGATGCCAACACTTTTATTCTGAATGGGCTTACGGAAATTGATCATTTAAATGAGGAATATAAACTCAACATTCCTAAAGGAGATTATGAAACGATCTCGGGTTTTGTGATAAATAACATCGGTAGAATTCCATCAAAAGGCGAAGAGTTTATAATCAACAATTTTAAGATAACGATTTTGAGCGTAACACGAACTCGGATAAACTCTCTAAAACTAACTCTTTTAAAACACCATGAATAAAGTTCTACACATTTTTTCTGTTGGCGCATTTATATTCGCTGTATTTATAGCGACAAAAAACTTTAATGAGATAAATAGACCAGAACCGACTGAAAATGTTTCAATAAACTATTTCTCAATTGTTCATCCGCCTGATATCGTTTTCCTCTGCGGTGAAAGAATACCACTTGAGATTCCCGATGTCAGAGAAAGATTTGAGCGTGAATTTTACATTGAATTTAATGAAAATCAACTTATACTTGACCTCAAAAGATGTGGAAAATATATGCCTTACATTGAGAGCAAGATAAGTGAAAAGGGACTGCCTGCTGATTTGAAGTATCTTGCAATTGCTGAAAGCCGTCTTATTGAAAACGTATATTCAAGTAAAGGAGCAGCTGGAATTTGGCAACTTATGCCCGAAACAGCGAGAAAATACGGTCTGAGGGTTGACGATTATATAGATGAGCGCCTTCACATCCAAAAAGCAACGGAAGCTGCTCTTTCATACCTTCAGGATTTGTATAAAAAATTTAACAACTGGTCACTTGTCCTTGCTGCATACAACGCTGGAGATGCCCGGATAACAGATGCAATGCAATTTCAATGGGTTGATAATTATTTTGACCTTCACCTCAACAGGGAAACGGCAAGATTTGTATTTAGAGTTGCTGCAATAAAAGAGTTAATTTCAAACGCTCGCAAATACGGATTTATTCTTGATACCACAAAACTTTTTAAGGCACCAAATATCAAATATGTTACCGTTAAAGGTCCAATCCAAAATCTCGCTCTTTGGGCAAGAATGCAGGGAACAAATTATAAGACCTTAAAATATCTTAATCCATGGATTCTGAAATCATCGCTTCCAGATGGTGAATTTCAAATCGCTTTACCAGCTGAAGCTCAACCTCAGGAATTGAACCTTGCAGAGTATAAGTACAAAGGTTCAAGAGTTATATTTCAAAACGGAGAGATAATTATCGTTCCAGAAAAAACGATCAATCACCGTGTCAGAGCTGGGGAAACAATTGAAAAAATCGCCCAAAAATACAATGTAAGCATTGAAGACATCGTTGAACTCAACAAACTTGAGGGTAAAAGTCTAAAACCCGGACAAATAATCAAAATACCTGTTTATTAAAAATTTCCAAACCTATACATATGCTCCACCTTTATACACTTGTTCATTATAACTTTTAAACCTGCATCTTGAGCCCTTTTTGCTGCTCTTTCATTTATAACCCCAAGCTGCATCCACACAACTTTTGCCCCCTTTTGGATTGCCTGCTCAACTATCTCATCAACAAATTCAGGTCTTCTAAATATATCAACAATATCAACATCATCCGGCACACTTAAAAGGTCTGGATAAGCTTTTAAACCAAAAACTGAATCTATGTTTGGATTAACAGGGATGATCTTATAACCGTTTCTCAAAAGATACTCTCCGACGATATAGCTATCTCTATCAGATTTATCTGAAATACCCACCACTGCAATTGTTTTATACTTTGTCAGGATTTCTTTGATTTCATCATTCATTTCGGCTCTCATTTTTTGTTTATTTTTTATTTTTAGGTTTTTAACTTACCTTTGCAAGATTAACGCTATCTGAATATCGCTTTAAAAATTCCTTTCTCAGTTTAGAGTGTTCTGGTTTTGATAGATCTGGGTCTTCTTTTATAATTGCAAACGCCTCAGAGCGTGCGAGCTCAAGAAGTTCTCTATCTTTTGATATATCAGCGAATTTAAATTTTATAAATCCACTTTGTTTAGTTCCGAAAAATTCACCTGGACCACGAAGTTCAAGGTCCTTTTCAGCAATTTTAAATCCATCCATAGTTGAAGCAATGATCTTAACTCTTTCAATTGCTTTAACCTCATCATTTACCTCATACTCAAACAAAGCGTCATTTGATGTTTTTCTAATAAGATTTGATTTCACAACCAGAAAGCAGTATGATTGCTTTTCACTTCTTCCAATTCTACCGCGCAACTGATGAAGTTGTGCAAGCCCAAACCTTTCAGCGTTTTCTATCACCATTATTGTGGCATTTGGGATATCAATGCCAACTTCAATCACCGTCGTCGCAACAAGAATTTGAATTTTTCCTTCCTTGAAAGCAAGCATAATTTCTTGTCTTTCCGTGCCTGGCATTTTGCCGTGGATCAAGCCAACGCTGAACTCAGGGAAAACTTCATTTTTCAAACGAATATAATTTTCAATCGCCGACTCAAGGTCAAGTTTTTCAGATTCCTCAATCAACGGATAAACGATATATGCCTGATGTCCTTCTTTGAGCTTCGCACGAATGAATTCATAAACCCTTTCTCTTTCGGTATCAGGTAAGACTTCAGTTTTAACCTTTCTTTTTTTAGGCATTTCATCTATAATTGAGACATCAAGGTCTCCGTAAAGTGTGAAAGCAAGCGTTCTTGGAATTGGGGTCGCTGTCATTATCAAAACATCAGGATTATAACCCTTTTCAATAAGCGATGCTCTTTGCATAACTCCGAAACGATGTTGTTCATCAATCACAACAAGACCAAGGTTTCTAAAATTAACTCTTTCTTGAATTAAAGCGTGTGTTCCAATTATTATCTGCGCCTCGCCATTTTCAATCTCGTTTAAAATTTCCTTTTTCTCTTTTGGTTTCAAACTTCCCGTAAGAAGGCGAACTTTAACGGGCAAAGAATCAAGCAAGCTCAAGAAAGTAGCATAATGCTGTTCAGCAAGAATTTCTGTTGGGGCCATAAACGCAGATTGATAGCCATTGTCAACAGCGATTAACATCGCAATTAAAGCAACTATCGTTTTCCCACTTCCAACATCACCTTGAAGCAAACGATTCATCGGTCTATCCGATTTCATATCATTCCATATCTCACGAATCACCCGTCTTTGAGCTTCTGTGAGTTTAAACGGTAAAATTTTGCTGAAACCATGAACAAGATCACCAATTTTTTTAAAAGAGATGCCTTTTTCAAAATGTTTCAGCTCATAATGTTTTCTTGCAAGAAGAAGTTGAAGGAAAAATAATTCTTCAAATTTTAATCTTTTCAGCGCAAGTTGAAGATCAATATGAGTTTCAGGAAAATGGATTGATTTTATAGCAAGATTTAAGGGCACAAGATTATACTTTGCAAGAATTTTCTCGGGTAAAGTTTCTTCAACATAATCAATGTAGTTATTAATGACCTCACTTATCATTTCACGAAGTTTAAGCGTGTTAAGACCAAGGGATTTCAGTTTTGAGGTAGAGGGATAAACTGGAACAATTCTTCCTGTGTGTATATTTATGCTATCTGCCTCGGTTAAAAAGTCAAATTCAGGGTGAACAAGATTTATTTTGCCTTTAAAGGTAACTGGTTTACCAAAAACAGCGACAAGATCCCCGATGTCAAATTGTCTTTTAAAATATTCAATTTTATTAAACCATGTGCAACTTAATTTGCCAGTGCCGTCATCAATCACAATTTCAAGGATTTCTTTTCCGCTTGAACTTACAAGAATTTTTTTATCAACGACACGACCAATAAATGTAACTGCAGAAGACTTGTAAGAAAATTCCCACCAGTTTCTTTTCAACCTGGCAACACTTACGACGGTGCTTCTGTCAATATACTTGATTGGGGCATAGTAAAGCAGATCAATAAGTTTTTCAACGCCAACATCACGGAGCGCTTGTGATCTTTTTTCCCCGATCCCTTTGAGATACCTTATGTCAGTTTCAAGAGTAAGCGTTGATTTTTTCTCTTGTTTGCTCATCATAAATCATTCAAGTTTTTCACCAATTGCTTTTTCAACCACATTTATAATTTCCCCACTCCTGACGATTTCAAGCGCCTTCACGATGTCATTATGTAAAATTCTATCTTCATCAAGATGTTTAATTTTCTTTCTAACGAATTCATACGCCGCTTGCGTCCCGATACCGCACCTCATTATTTTTCCAGTCTTTGGATCAACCTTCGCAAAGTCAATCCCCTGAGCAGCGCACATTATCTCAATTGCGAGAACAGTTTGAACATTTTTTAAAACTCTATATGCCTTCTGCGCCGATATTGAGCCCATGCTATTATGGTCTTCTTGATTTGCCGATGTTGGTATTGAATCAACGCTTGCAGGATGAGCCAAAACTTTGTTTTCAGAAACCAGAGATGCTGCGGTGTATTGAGCTATCATCAATCCCGAGTTTAATCCACCACGAGTTGTTAAAAACTTCGGCAAACCACTCAATTGAGCGTTGACAAGTCGTTCTATTCTTCTTTCTGAAACATTTGCAAGTTCAGATAAAGCAATAGCGATGAAATCCATTGCAAGCGCAATCGGTTGTCCATGGAAATTTCCACCTTCAAGATGAACTTCATCCTCTGGGAAAATCAACGGATTATCCGTTGCTGAATTTACCTCAATTGAAACAATTTTGTAAACATAATCAATTGCATCTCTGGATGCACCGTGAATTTGAGGAACGCATCTCAAAGAGTAAGCATCTTGAACCCTTGGATCATCATAAAGATGAGAAAGCCGTATCTCGCTATTTTTCATCATTCTCAATATATTTCTCGCAACCTTCTGTTGTCCTTGATAGGGTCTTAGTTTATGAATTCTTTCATCAAAAGCTCTATCAGTTCCTTTCAAAGCTTCAATACTAAGTGATGCGGCGATATCAGCTATTTTACACAATTCTTTTGCTTGCTTAACAATCAAGCATGCATAAGCAGTCATCATCTGCGTGCCATTTATAAGAGCGAGTCCTTCCTTTGCAGAAAGTCTAATTGGTTCCAATCCAAATTTTTTAAGCGCAGACAAAGCCTTCATTTTTTTCAAATTTAATGGGTTAATATCCTTCCCCACCCAAACATTACCCTCTCCCATCATTGCAAGGACAAGATGTGAAAGCTGAACGAGATCACCACTTGAGCCAACAGAACCTTGAGATGGAATGATTGGTGTTATGTGAAGATTTAAAAAATCGATTAACATTTTAACCGTTTCAACTCTAACACCCGAATAACCTTTTGAAAGAGCGTTTGCTCTAAGAAGCATCATCGCCCTTACAACTTCAGGAGGTAATGGCTCACCTGCACCTGCAGAGTGGCTGAAGATTAGGTTCCTCTGGAGTTTTTCAATCTCTTTCTTTTCTATCTTCACCGTAGCAAAATCCCCAAATCCAGTTGTAACCCCATAAATCACCTCGTCTTTTTGAACCCACTTTTCAACAAGTTGTCTTGACTTTTTCATTTTGGATATGGCATCTGGAGAAAGTTTAACAGGTGCGAAATTAACCGCAACATCAAAAACCTTTTCAGGTGTTAATGTCTCACCATCAACTATTACAGGGTGCGAAGTTTTGTTATTTTTCATAAGCTTTTATTTCACTTTGATTAGTCTTACCGCAAATCCTCCATCCATATCGTGCTTGTGTGGGAATGTTTCCATATAACCTCCATTTGTTACAACATCAGATGGTAAATATTTCCTCGCATCTTCAATTTCAAACTCTGGATGTTTGTCAAGGAAAGATTTAACAACCTCAATATTTTCCTCTGGTTCAATTGTGCATGTGCTATAAACTATCACACCGCCATTTTTAACAAGCTTGCTTGCTGTTTCAAGCAATTCAAGTTGAGTTTTTACAAGATTTTTGATATCCGAAAGCTCTCTTTGCCATTTTATATCTGGCTTCTTCTGAATAACTCCAAAACCTGAACATGGTGCATCAACTAAAACTTTATCCGCGCTTCCATTAAAATTAACAGCAGTTGCGTCCTCAGCTATAAACTCAACATTTGTAAGCCCGACTCTTTCACAACTTTGCTTGACAAGATTTAACCTGTGCTCGTATTTATCAACCGCAATTATTTTCCCCTCGTTTTTCATCAATTCACCGATATATGTAGTTTTTCCACCAGGTGCGGAACATAAGTCAATCACCGTTTCACCAGGTTTTGGATCAAGAAGTTTAACGACAAGTCCAGCGCTTTCATCCTGAACAGAAAAATAACCTTGATTGAAAAGATCAAGGTTATAAATTCCCGTAAGATGCCCGACCTTCAAAAAATCATCAAGATATTTTGACTTAACATATTTTATCCCTCTTTCATCAAAAAGTTTTGCAAGTTCATCAACATTTGTTTTCAAAGAATTTGCTCTGACAACCACCGTCGGGCGTTCATTATTTGCAGAAAGCAACTGCTCAGTTTCATAAAACCCATATCTTTCAACCCACCTCTTAACAATCCATGTTGGATGCGCATACATTATTGAAAGATACTGAATCGGGTCTGATTCGCTATCTGGCGTGGGTAGTTTGTTAAGATTACGAATTATATTTCTTAACACAGCATTGACAAGATTAGCAGCTTTTTGCCCGCGAATTTTTTTGACAAACTCAACCGCCTCGTTTACAGCTGCAGCATGTGGAATTTTTGTTAAAAACAAAATCTGATAAAGCGCAACCCTCATTGCGTTTCTTATGTTCGGATCTTGCATAGCGAACTTGTTCTTACAGAAATACTCAATTATAAAATCAAGTCGCGTTTTCCACCTCACAACTCCATGGGTTAACTCCGTCAAAAATCTCTTGTCAAGTTCATTAAGTTCGTCTGATTTAAGTTCAATGTCAAGAAGTTTATCAAGATATGAATCTGTTCTCTCAACGCGATTCAAAATTTTAACTGCGATCCCACGAGGACCTTTGTAAAATTCCTGAAGTTCCATAATCTTAAGGTATTTTTTTGTTTGATTTAAA
>NZ_CZVH01000052.1:0-490 GCF_001458555.1 Candidatus Kryptobacter tengchongensis
TGTGGGTCTTCGGGTATTTCGTTGATCAATCTCCCAATTTCAATTCCCTCATCCGTTCCTTTTATATCAATTACATTTGTTAAACTTGTGACATAGGAGACGCCGTCAACATATTTTAGCTTTTCGGTTAAATTGTAAATTTCGGTTAATGTTTTGTGATTAAAAACATCGTCAGTTTCAATTGCGACGATTGCGGTTAAGTTCCCGCCGTATTTATTGCCAATATATCGTGCGAGTTTAACCGCTTCATCAGTTTCTGGAAGATAAGAGGCGAAGTCGGAGTTGATTTTAAGATTTCTCATTGAATAAGCAAATATCAAAGTTAGAGTTGCGATAAAAAAGATAATAAGCCATCTATTCTTTATGACAAAGTGTGAAAATTTTTTCATTTTTTGCCGTGTTTATTTTTTAATTATCCCGTAGAACAGGATGTCAAGCAGGTTATCTATGTCCTTTTCAGTCCATTTTGTGTTACCTTGAAAGATCCACG
>NZ_CZVH01000052.1:501-12931 GCF_001458555.1 Candidatus Kryptobacter tengchongensis
AAAGTTAAACGAACTTAAAAGCTATGTGCTTTCAAAAGATCTTTACAAAAACCTCATCTCAAGAGATGCAAGGGTAACTTTGATATTATGCAAATTAAAAGATGGTGTGGATAAGGCAGAGGTTGCAAAGAAGATAAAAAAGGAAGTTGAAGGGGAAAAGATAAACGGCAAAGTATATTACGGTGGATTGCCCTTCCAAATGGTTGATATGAACAAACTTATAATTGACGATTTAAAGATATTAACACCGTTTGTCGGCATAGTGATGATTTTAATCTTGTTAATCAGCTTTAGAAACTTAAGAGGAGTTATCTTACCATCTCTCTGCGTTGTGATGAGCATAATATGGACGCTTGGATTGATGTCAGCTTTGAATATACCCTTGACGATAATTTCAAATTCAATACCCGTAATTTTAACAGCAATTGGAAGTGCGTATGGAATTCACATCGTGAATAAATTTAGAGAAGACATAAACATACTCCATCCGAAGGAAAGGGCGAAAGTTGCCCTCTCCGAAATTGCTTTACCTGTTTTTCTTGCAGGGATCACAACAATTGCTGGTTTTTTATCCTTTGTTTCGGGTTCTTACTTAACAATGATAAAAGAATTTGGAATCTTCACAAGCATTGGCGTTTTCTTTTCCCTTATCATATCGCTTACATTAATCCCATCAATTCTCTCACTTTTAAAGCACGAACGAAAACTCGGAAGGGTTTTGGAAACTCAAGGAGATAGAAAATTTGTAGTAAAAATTACAAAGATGATCTCAAGGTTCAGACATTTTATTTTGATTTTCACAGTTTTAGTTGTCATATTCGGAACTATTGGAATTTTAAAAATCAGCCGTGAGGTGAGCATAATTGAATACTTTAAGCCAGAAACGAATGTCAGGGCTACAGAGGAAATGCTCAAGAGAAACTTTGGTGGTTCACTGCCTCTTTACATCCTTATCAAAGGGGATGTGCAAGATCCAAAAATTTTGAACGAGATCAAAAAAGTTGAAGACTTTCTCAAAAACCTTGAAGATGTTCATAACCCACAATCAATAGCAGATATAATTGAAGAGATGAACTATGTGATGGGCGAGGGGAGAAAACTTCCCGAAACAAGGGAGAAAATAGCGAATTTAATGTTTTTAATAGAAAACGAAGAAATTTTTAGCCAACTTGTTTCCCCAGACAAAGATGAAGCCATTATTCAAGCGATGGTGACTTACGCAAGTTCAAACAAAGTCTCAAACCTCGTTCAAAAAATTCAGAATTATTTTAATTCAATCCCCGATAAAGAAATTGATATCAAATTTGAACAAACTGGTATGCCATTGATTTATAAGCACCTTGACGATGCTATAATTAAAAGCCAAATACAAAGTTTAATCTTTGCTCTCATTTTCGTCTTTTTGATAATGATATTACAGATGAAAACATTCCTTGGAGGACTAATTGGAATTATACCAATTTCACTGACCATTGTTGTCGCCTATGGATTTATGGGATATTACGGAATTCCACTTGACATTGCAACCGTTTTAATTGCAAGTGTTTCTCTTGGGATGGGAATTGATTATTCAATTCATTTCATCAACAGGTTGAAAGTTGAAATTAAAGAAAGCTATTCATTTGAAGAAGCCATAAGCAAAGTTTTTGAGACAACTGGGACTGCAATTTTAATAAATGTTTTCTCAGTTGCGCTTGGTTTTACAGTTTTAATTTTTGCAAGCGTCATACCATTGCAAAGGTTTGGGATAATGATTCTGCTGACGATGTTTTTATCAGGTGGGGCAACTCTCATTTTGCTTCCTGCACTCATTTTAACTTTGAAACCACGATTTTTGAAAAAGTCTCTCAAAAAAGTTGAACTTGAAACACATGTTGAACTAAGTTAAAACAAAAAGAAAAAGCGAGATATGCGTTACCTGATTTATACTTTAATTTTAGTTCTATCCTTTAACACATTACTTGCACAGCTTAGCGCAATTGAAATTTTGAAAAAGGTTGATGAAGTATCATACGCTCCAAAGGACCAATTTTATAAATCAAAGGTCACATTAATTGACAAAAATGGCAGGGAAACCCATCGTGAAGCTTTGATGTATCAGAAGGGAACGAATAAGAGGTTGGTTAAATTTACAGAGCCAGCGGACATAAGAGGAATTGGTTTTTTGTCGCTACCTGAGGATGTAAATTATGTTTATCTTCCCGCTTTCAAAAAGAGCAGAAGAATTGCCTCACATATTAAAAACCAAAACTTCGCTGGAACTGATTTCACATATGAAGATATGGAAGCATTAACCTATTCAGAAAAGTGGGAACCAGAACTTTTAAGAAAAGATGAAACTCACTATGTTTTGAAATTAACACCAAGAAAAGGGAGAACAAGTGATTACTCAAAGCTTATCATGTATGCCCGAGTTGATAACTTCTATCCTGAAAAAATTGAATATTATGACAAAGCGGGAAACTTATGTAAAATTCTAACGAGAAGGAAGATTGAGAAAATTGGCAATTACTGGGTTGCGCTTGAAACCGAAATGAAAGATGTTACAAAAAACCATACGACAAAGCTTGTTCTTGAAGATATCAAATTTGACACAAACTTAAAAGATGACATCTTCACACTAAGAAATCTTGAGCGGTGAAATGAAATTCATTTTATCGTTTATCTTTTTAAAACTGTGCCTCTTAACCAACTTGACAGCAGATAATTTTAAATTCAGTTCAGAGTACCTTGAGTATGATGTCTATTGGAAGTTTTTAAACCTTGGAAAGATAAGGGTATGGACAAGGGTTGAGGGGGATAGCGTTTATTCAAAAATTCATGTTGAATCAAATCCCTACATCTTCTTTGTAAGTGTAAACTATACATTTGAAAGCAAATTTCACAAAGAGAACCTGTTTGATAGCTACCTTAATGTCTATGAAGTCAAAAGTGGCGTTCCACTCAAAACTGTTTTTTCAAGGGAAGGGAATGGGATAATCGCAAGGCAGTTTGATATGAGAAATGGTGAGATTATTGGGCAAAAGTCAATTTCTCGTCCTGATAGATACTACCATGGAATAACAGCCTTTTTCGCAACGAGAAAACTATGCGGTACAGGGGTTATGGTTTACCTTCCCCTTTTATTTGCAACTGAGGAAAAATTTGAGCGACCTCCATTTATCGTTAGAATTGAAAATGTGAGATTTGACTTTCCTGAAAAAAAGGAGATTGTTAAGATTTCATCGGTTGATTCAGAAATTCAAACGATTGAATTTAACGGGTATGCATCGTTTGTAAGCAAAGAGCTTGCTGGGATAACGGGTGAGTTCAGTGGATGGCTGTCAGATGATTGGGCAAGGGTTCCGATCAAAGCAACATTTAATACATTTCTTGGCGTTGTTCGGCTTGAACTTTCAAAATGGGAAAAAAGTGGATGGAATCCACCTTTAAAAACAAATTAAATTCCAACAGGAATATGAGAAGCATTAAAATTTTAACGCTGTTTTTTCTTTCAATCTCACTTACGATCTCACAAAACCTTCAAATTAACGGATACATCCAAACAGATGACAGAATAAAATTAAAAGATAAAACAATATCTTGGGAAGAATATCGCCTTAATCTAACAGGTCAAGTTGAATTTGAAAAGACAAAATTTTTCTCCGAAATATGGCTGAGGAATTTTGGTTCAAGCGCTGTAAAGAAATTATCTGATCTTTCGGATAAGAATTATGTTGAACCAGTTAACATTGAGATTCGCGAAGCTTATGTTGATGTGAAAGATTTTTTAATTGACAATCTTGATTTAAAAATCGGAAGACAAAGAATCGCATGGGGAACTGCGGATAAACTAAATCCAACAGATAATCTGAACCCAGATGACCTTGAAGATATCTGGGACTATGGGCGACATCTTGGTTCAAATGCAATTAAACTTTCATATTACGCTGGGAGCTTCACAATCACTTCAGTTTTCATCCCAACTTTTACCCCCGCTGTCTTACCAAGAGGAAATTGGGTTAAAATTTTTGCCGACGAATTTTTCACCACGGATTTTCCCAATCTTGAAGAGCTCTATGAAAAAATCAAAATTCAAAATCCTGAATCATCACTCAAAGAAAGTTCAAAATTGGGTTTGAAGATATCAAAGCAAGATATTTTAGGTTTTGACTTTTCAATAAGTTATGTCTACGGCAGGGATGATATTCCAATACCTTACAAAACCATCTACTCTTTTATGCCGATGCCGTCGGATAGATCTGTTCCTGACTCGGTTTATCTTTTCTTCCCAAGAATGAAAATCATAGGCTTTGATTTTACAGGCGATATAAAGGGAGTGGGCATCTGGGGCGAAGCTGGGATATTTTATCCTGAGGAAGTTAACCTTGAAATAGCAATCAAAACACCCCAATATACCACATTTAATAAAATTCTTGACAAGAAAAATTATACAAGGTTTGTCTTTGGACTTGATTATACATTTAAAAACGGGATCTACGCTAATGTTCAATATCTTCATGGTTTTCTCCACGAGCGCGGTCGGGAAAATTTAAAAAATTATATCGTCTTCAATTTTGAAAGGAAATTTATGAACGATAGGTTAAAAGTTAACTTCTTAAGTGGTGGAGCTGAGTTCAAGGCTCTGAAAAACATTAAGAGCAATTATGCTTTCATCTATAATCCGCAGATAACCTATAACCCCGTTGATAACTTAGAATTTATAATCAGTGGAAGGATAATTGATGGCAAAGGAAAGACGACTTTTAGCAAGTTAAGTGACAGGGACGAGATTTATTTAAAGGTTAAATACAGTTTTTAAAGCTTTAAACGGGCACACCTTGAGCGGTGTGCCCATTTTTTGATTTTTAATCAATAAGAAACTCAAACTGCGGAAACTTTGAAATTTTAAATTTCATCTCACCTTTCAAATTTACCACATCAAAGGCAAGCTTTAGCGGATAATAGCGATTTTCCCCCTTCGCTTCAAGGGTTGTTTTTATATCGCCAGTTAATAATCCTTTAACCCCACTGACCTCAACGGGAATTCCCGATGAACTCACCTTGTTCCCTGCCAAGTCAAAAAGTGTAAAGTCGCTTGCAACTGTTATTTCAAATGGCTTTGCGTTCTCACCTGCTTTGAAAAGAAGTTCAATTTCAACGAATTTTCTCGTCGTATCAAAACCTGAATAATTTACATTTTTGTTCACCTTTACGATTTTTATCTCCCATCCATCCGCCCTAACCCATTCATCAACTCGGACAATTGGCTTTTTATCTGGTTCAATTCCAAGAAGATATTTATTGAACCATTCAAGACACCGATAAAACTCATCTATTCTATGATTTGGCTCCCTGAAGCCATGAGCTTCCCGTGGATAGCGAACAAATTCAACTGTTTTGCCAAGATGCTTCAACGCTTGATACATTTCCTTTGAATTACTTATGAAGGTGTTGGGATCTTCATCTCCGTGCATGATTAAAACAGGCGTTTTAATGTTTTTAACATAATAAAACGGTGAACGTTCAAGATAAATTTTAAGGTTATTCCAATAATAATCGCCAAGATAATCTGGTTCCCAGCTTGGCAGATATGAATTGCTATAATCAGTAATCAAGTTAAATATCCCGAACATTGAAACAGCAGCTTTGAATCTGTCTGTTTGAGTTATAGCCCAATTTGTCATATAGCCACCATAGCTTCCGCCAAATATGCCAAGTTTATTTTCATCAGCAATTTTAAGCTCTTTCACTATGTAATCAATCCCTGTCATTATATCTTTGAAATCGCCACCGCCGAGGTCTTTAAAGTTTGAAATTCCAAATTTGTTTGTATATCCAGAGCTTCCTCTGAAATTTGGTGCGAATACAAGATAACCTTCATTTGCCCACACCTGAAGATTGTAATACTGACGAAGTGTGTTTTGAATCCTTCCATAAGGTCCGCCATGGACTGCAACAAGCATAGGATATCTTTTACCCGTTTCAAAATTAACTGGCTTTACAAGTATTCCTTCAATTGTCCATCCGTCAAAACTTTTCCATCTTATTACTGTTTGTTCTCCAAATGTAAAGTTTTCAAGCTGTGGATTTAGGTTTGTTAGCTTTTTCAATTCCCCATTCTTAAAAACATATATATCTGGGGCATTATATTTATCTTCAATTAAAAATGAAATAACTTTATCAGATACAGCAATATCGCCGAAAACTTTTTCACCACCGAGAAATTCCTTTACCTTCCCATCAATTGAAACTGTATAAATATGCGTATAAACCCCGCTTGCGGTTCTCGCATAAATTACCCCGGGCTCAGATCTTGAAAACTCATATCCAACAATCCCAACGTCAAAATTTTCTGTTAAAATTTTAAGTTCGCCCGTTTGTGGGTCAACGATGAAAAGCTCTTCCTGAGAGTATGTAAATTTTGGGTCAAGATCAGCAACAAATGCGATATATCTCCCATCCGGTGACCATTTAGGTTGTCTCTCACCCCCAGGTCTTTTTGTGAGTTGCTTTGATTTACCTGTTTCAATTTCTAAAATCCAAAGATCAAATTTCTTGCTATCATCAATATCGCCCGTGTAATTTGTATTATAAACGATTAACTTGCCATCTGGGGAAACATCAAATTGGTCAATTCCGTAATCCCCCGTGAAAATTTTTCTCTCTTTCTTCGTTTTAACATCAATTATATAAAACTCCTTCCGGTATTTTTCCCTGTCAACAATTGTCGGGTCAAATTTTAATTTTTTATCCCTTTCCTTTTTTTCTTTTTCTGGTTTTGGAAGTGTTTCCTGCGTTAGATAAAGTATACCTTTAGAATCAGGCAACCATTGAAATGAGATGACGCCTTCAGGTGAATTTGTCAATTTATAGGCTTCACCACCATCAACAGGAAGAAGCCATATTTGTTCTTTTGTTTCCTTTTCATCGGCGTTCGCTTTACGATTTGAAATGAAAGCTATAAACTTACCATCTGGTGAAAATTTTGGATTTCTCTCATTTTCTTTTGAAAAAGTTAGTTGCCTAACTTCACCACCATCGCTTGAAATAATGTAAAGGTCTGTGTTATATTTACTTTCCTCAAAATCAACCTTTGAAAGCACGAAAACGATATTTTTCCCATCGGGGGAAATATCAATTTGAGAGGGGACATTGATTGAAAGCATATCCCGAATCGTGAACTTTTTCTTCTGCACCTGAGCGCAAAGCAAAGAAAAAGATAAAAAAATCACAATGAGAGAAAATATGATTTTCCTCATGTTTTTCACCTCCATTTTTAAATTATTAATCCGTGAGTTATTTTAAGATAAATTCCGCTAATTGCTGGGGTTTTGAATGTTTGAATGATATCATTGCGCAAGCTTCTAAAATAATTATCATCTTTACCATTTCTTGACTGAGTGATGACGAAATATAAAGCGCTCCCGGGTTTATACTCCCAGCGAACTATAAAATTTAAATTAAACGATTGCGAATTAAAATCGGGATTTCCTGTATAATTATATGACACAAGGCTCTCGGGAGTTTTTAAAACCTTGAAGTTTTCATAATGTCCTTTCGCAACAAAGGTTTGAGCATAAACTTGAAATGTTAAGTCCCGTGTAAATGTCACAGTCCCCCTTAATGTAAGATCAAATTCATCTGTTGATCTATCCCCAAAAATGCTTATTGTTCCTTCGTCATTTGCTATATTTTCAACCCATGCTTCCTCATTTCTAACAAATCTAAATTGGCTTCCTATTTCAAAATCTATCCAATCAACTGGTCTGAATATTATGCTTATCTCATATCGGTTTTGCCATCTTTTAATATCTTCTTTTTCTTTAAGACCCCATTTCCCAAATCCATATTCAAAATCAAATATCACGCTTTTTCTTGAATCAGTTCGCAATGAAAAATTAACATTATATCTGTCCTTTCCAAGATAAAGTCCGTTTCCTCTTGTTTCCCTATCATCATAAACTTTCCACGGACTATAAAAACCAAAAGTTGAAAAAGTCCAATAATTTAAAAACTCAATCATTTGATCAAAGCCGATCCCACGCATAATCATAGCACCATCAAAATTCCATCTGTAATTATACCTAACGCCAGCGTAATAGCGTCTTACTATCCAAAATGGTTGAATGTCCTGCTTAAATCTCAACTCCGTTGATCCCCCATGATCATTATCTCGTGAAAAAAATCCGACATCGTTTATATAGAATCCCTTTGCTGTATAGTCATAACTTGTTGAATAAAGGAAACTTTCACCTGCTATTTTTGCAATTGAAAATCTGCCTGCGGTTGCTGGTTTCCCATTATTTCTTGATGTTTTTGAAAAAGCAAGGAATCCATCAAAGGCATATGTATTATTTACAAACCTCAAACCCCAATCAAATCCGCCAGTTACACTTGGGGTTACCCCATCCCTTGATACATTTGTTAATATCATTCCAAACGCAGAATTATTCATTATATCCTTTTGAAAACGAAGAACAGAGTAATTTGCAAACGGCTCAACCGTAACTTTAAACTCACGCCCGAGCGAATCACTTACTACAGCTTTTTCAGCACTTGTTAGAGCATTTATAAAACCAATTGAAATTCCATCTTGAGTTTTTCCTGTTAACTTAACTGCACCTATAATTTTTGTTTTTTCAGGATAATAAACAATTCTCCCGCCATCTGGAACATTTGGAAATCCAGATGGTTTTTTTCCTATCCTTCGTGAATAGAAAATTTGCATACCTCCAAACCTTCTTCCACCACCCCTACCTCCCGGCGCACCGAAGTTAAAAAATTGAGAACCATCTGTGAAAAATTGTCTTTTCTCAGGATAAAATGTTTCATAAGTTGTCAAGTTTAAAACAACCTGATCCGCCTCAACTTGACTGAAATCAGGGTTAAATGTTGCATTCAAAACAAAATCATTTGTTATCTTATATCTTAAATCAACACCAAAATCAAACTTGAAATCCTTTGTTTTAGCATTAAACTCCGCTTCAGGTGAAAATATAAGTTTTGGAGCAGCGTAAGGATAAATTTCAATGCCTTTCGGCGAGCTAATTTCATTTAATCCCACAAGATGTCCAATTTTTGATACCCTTCCAGTTTCTCTTTTTGAGATCAAAGCCCATTGGATTAGTTCCTTTTTTCTGCTTATGTATCTTTCAAAGTTAACACCCCACTCTTTACCATCAGCAAATCTCAAGGTTGCAAATGGAATTTTAACCTCACACACCCACCCAACTTCACTTAGCATAACATCAGCTTCCCATATTCCATCCCATTCAGTATCAAATCTTGAACCATCGCCTGTAATTATACCGTCAACCCTGACACCTGCGGAATTTACAGAAAAGAAATAAGCAGTTTTATGATCGTGAAATGTGTCAAGTATTATATTGATTTTATCTGATTCAATATCCCTATCTCTTCTTGTCAGTCGTGCGGTTATTTTTGAGGGTTCCGAATCATAAAGCATAAATCCAAAATAAATAGCCTTATCATCATATAAAATTTTAACTTCGGTCTTCTCGGTTGGATTTTCGCCTTCATACGGGTCAAGTTGAACGAAATCCGAAATAGACACTGCCTTCTCCCATGCCGATTCGGAAAGGACACCGTCAACCTTAATTTCTTCATTGACTTTTATTGCTACAGCAGTTTTTTTCTGAGAATTATGCCCAGCTGAAAAATTATTAAATATCAAGGTTAAGAAAAGTAATTTAATCAGAATGTGCTCTTTTTTCAGATTCATATTCAGCGATTATTTGATCTTTTATTTTCATTAAATAATCAAAGGCAGCATCATGTTCATTTGGAATTACTCCTTCAAGTATAGCTTCTTCTATCGCTTTTTTTAGACGACCAACAAGGGGTCCAGGATTCAAACCGAGCGCTTGCATTATCTCGTTCCCATCCACGGGTGATTTAAATGCCCTCAATCTGTCTTTTTCTTCAACTTCTTTAATTTTCTGAACAACTATATCATAATTGCGTGAATATTCTTCCACAAGTTTTGGATTTCGGGTTGTAATGTCAGCTCTGCAAAGTTTTATAAGGTCATCAAGGTCTTCACCTGCTTGAACGATCAATCTTCTAATTGCGGAATCCGTCACATTTTCATCCACAAGCGCCATTGGGCGAAGATGAAGACGAACAAGTTTTTCAACATATTTTGATTTATCTATTGGAAGTTTCATTCTTCTAAAAATTGAGCGAACCATTTTCGCACCGAGAACATCGTGTCCATAAAAAGTCCATCCAACACCCTCTTTAAATGCCTTTGTTTTTGGTTTTGCTATATCATGAAATAAACCAGCAAGCCGAAGCCAGACATTATCTGTTACCCCAGCAAGATTATCAACAACCTGACAGGTATGTTGAAAAACATCCTTATGATGATAAGGCGTCCTTTGTTCAGTTCCTTCAAGTTCCGCAACCTCGGGTAAAACGACGCTCATGAGGCTGGTTTCCTGCATTAATCTCAACCCAATTGATGGCTTCGGCGATTGCATTATCTTCAAAAACTCATCCGTGATCCTCTCCTGTGAAACAATGATTAAACGATCCTTCATCTTCTTTATCGCCGAAAGCGTCCCTTCCTCTATTGTGAAGTTAAGTTGACACGCAAATCTTACTGCCCTCATCATTCGTAAAGGGTCATCATCAAATGTTTTCTCGGGATCAAGCGGAGTTCTTATTATCTTGTCAATAAGATCCTTCCTTCCGTTATACGGGTCTATAACTTTGCCAAATGTTTTCTCATTTATTGAAACTGCGATCGCATTTATTGTGAAATCCCTTCTTGCAAGGTCATCTTCAAGACTTCCACTTTCAACGATTGGTTTTCTTGAATCCCTGCGGTAACTTTCTTTTCTTGCCCCAACAAATTCAATTTTCCTATCCTCAAGCGCTATCATTGCTGTTCTGAATTGCTCGTAGATTGTAACTTTTTTTCTAAAATGCTTTGCGACAATCCTTGCAAATTTTATCCCCTCCCCTATCACAAGAAAATCAACATCTTTGACTTCTTTGCCAAGAAAAAGATCACGCACATATCCACCAACGACATATGCTTCAAAGTTATTTTCATCCGCAATTTTTCCAACTAACTTAACAACCTCATCTTCTATTTCAATTACATCACGAAATATATCCATAGAAGTAAGCACTTTAAACTTTGTTTTAAATTTAGTTTTTAAATATCAAGCGACATTTTTTCTTTTACAATTTTTTGTTGTTTCTCAACTTCTTCAATAATTTTAAACGCAACTTCAAGTGAAAGTTTTCCATCTTCCGCACTTACTGGCGTTGGCTTATCATGAACTATCGCATCAATAAACGCAACAAGTTCCATCTCAATTGGATTAACATCTTTTATCTCTAACCGTTCATAAACAATTTTTCTTTTTTTCGCACCCTCTTCAATTTTACCAAGAAGAATAGTTGGTTTAAGATTTTCATCGCTGTTTTCCTCATCAATAAGACGAAATATCTCCGCCACACCTTGAAGAAAATCAATTGAAATGTAAGCGTCTCTTTGAAAAATCCTCATCTTTCTTTCATTTTTTCTTGAAATCCTGCTCGCTGTGACATTTGCAACACATCCATTTTTAAACTGTATTCTCGCATTTGCTATATCAATTGAATCAGAAATCACAGCAACACCACTTGCTTTTATTTCTTCAATTTCGCTTTTAACAAGATTTAAAATTATATCAATATCATGAATCATCAAATCAAGTATCACAGCTACATCTGTTCCCCTTGGCTTAAACTGAGCAAGGCGATGCGTTTCAATGAAAACAGGGCTAATTTTATAGTCCGCAAGCGAAAGCAAAGCAGGGTTGAATCTTTCAACATGCCCAACTTGGACTTTAAGATTTTTTTCTCGGGCAACTTTTATTATTTCATCTGCTCCAGCCACATCATCCGTTATGGGTTTCTCAATAAAAGTGTGAATTCCACGCATCAAACAATAAAGCGCTATCTCCCGATGCGTTGTCGTCGGGGTTGCTATCACAACTGCTTTTACATTGTCAAGTAGTTCATCAAGCGTTGCAAAACTTTTAACGCCAGTTTCGTTTGCAACTTGCTTCGCCCTTTGCTCATTTATGTCATATACACCCACAAAATTTGCAGACGAAATTTTTGAAAGAATTCTTGCGTGAATGCTACCAAGATAACCAACGCCTATAACCCCAATATCAACCTTTCCCATAATCTCTTAACCCTTAATTTTTGTAAAACCAATTATTCTATCAAATCCACCAAATTGCGGATCTTTGTAATAAACAACAATATAGTAAGAATTGCTCGTCTGCCAATCATTTCCTTCAAGTCCAAGCCAATCAACAACAACGACCTCATCTTTGGTATAATCGTAATAACCAATGACATATTGATAATCATAAATTCCACGCTTAAGCCATTTCTTGACAAAGTAATAATTTCCAGCTGA
>NZ_CZVH01000053.1:0-12547 GCF_001458555.1 Candidatus Kryptobacter tengchongensis
TGTTTAACATCACCAGAAATATACTCAACAAACAATGCAAAAATTGGTTGAACAATCATAACCGTAATTTGGGCTAAAAATATCAAAACAAGTCCAGTTCTTATTTTTCTGTCTACAAAAGCAAAATGATAATTTTCAATAAGAGTTTTCAACTCACTGTTTTTATTTTCAAAATTGTTTCTTTTTGTTTCCACAACCCCAAAAATCAAAAGAAAACCAGCAAGAAAACAAATTAATCCTGTTAATTGAAAAATATGCCTATACCCAATCAAATCAGCAAGAACTCCACCAAATAAGGGTCCGAATAACTGACCGCTTGATGTTGCGGTTTGCAAAACCCCAATAGCGTAACTTTTCCTTTCATAGGGTGTCTCCGCAGAAACAAAAGCAAGTGCAGATGGAATAAACCCACTTATGGCGCCTTGAATAACCCTGAAAATAAAAAGTTGATAAACATTTTGAGATAAACTCGTCAAAACCTGCGCTATACCAAGCCCGAAAATTGCCCTGATCATTATTAATTTCCTCCCGAATCTATCCCCAAGTGTCCCCCAAAAAGGGGTTGTAAAAAAAGAAACTATAAAAGGACCCGAAAAAACAATCCCACTCCACCTTGCAATGTCTGCCTCATCTCTTACACCAAGCTCTCTTATAAAGAACGGCAGAAACGGGACAATCATGCTCATCCCCATCATCGTGATAAACTGGGCAATCCAAACAATGTAAAGATTTTTTCGCCAAGTCTCCATCTATCTTAAAAAAATGTCTTCTACTTCAGATACTATAACCAAGCCCAAAAACAACATGCCACATTTTGATAAAAGTTTCAGCTGTGCCTCCGAAAATTCCAGCGTTTAAAATTTCTCCACTTGTATATTTCAATTCAATAAAACCGCTTACCTTATTATAGAACTTCAAACTAAAACCACTTGAAAATTGAACAACGAAGCCGTTCACTTCATATCTTTCAAAAGGAAGGGAATCCACTGTTGTCTCAAAGTGCACAATTGAAGGTCCCACACCAAATTTCAAAAAAGCTAAAGTCACAGGGTTAAAATTTATCTTATATCCAAAATTTAAAATTACATAGTTTAAACCATGGGAGATTGAAAAATTTTGAACTATAGCGCCAAATCTCATAAGCGTATCAATCGGCGAATCCCTGTAAATTCCAAATACCTGGACGAATTGTGAAGGATTTGAATAAACTTTTGAATGTATGAATTCAGCCTCTGCGAAGACCTTTGGGTTGATGAATTTCAAATCATAGGAAAGCTTTAAACCATAATAAAGCGGGAACTCAAAGGCTTTATCTGTTAATTCAATGTTTTCAAATCGCAAAAATGTTTTGTTTATGTCTTGAGATATTTTCAAATAAGTATTTTGAGGAATGTTTTTGCCAAGGTAAAAAGAAAGGGTAAAATTTTGTGAGAAACAACTCACAAGAAAAAGAAATGTTAAAAGCAGAACGACTTTTGCTTTTTTCATTTATTTTTGATTTAAATTTTATTAAAAATGGGAGCGGGGAAAAAACCCCGCTCACTTTAACTTATGGATAAAGCCCACGAAGTTTTACTGCTTCAGCAACCCTTCCAATCCCAAGCATATAAGCTGCCATTCTCATTGAGACATTTCTCTTAAGATGGATATTTAAAACCTCATCAAAAGCACGTTTCATTATCTTTTCAAGCATAGCATAAATTTGCTCTTCATCCCAGAACAAATGTTGTTCATCCTGCACCCATTCAAAATATGAAACCGTAACCCCACCAGCGTTGCAGAGTATATCAGGAATTACAAACACACCTTTATCTTCAAGAATTGCGTCAGCTTCAGGCGTGGTTGGTCCATTAGCTGCTTCAGCGATAATTTTTGCATTGATCTTTCCAGCATTTCCTTCGTGGATGGCGTTCTCAAGTGCTGCTGGGACAAGAATATCACACTTTAACGCAAGAAGTTCATCAGCACTTATTGGTTCGGAATTTGGGAATCCAATTACTGAGCCTGTTTTATTTTTATGTTCAATTAGTTTCATCACATCAAGACCTTTTTCATTATAGACTCCACCCCTTGAATCATTTACAGCTATGACTTTTGCTCCTGCTTTTTCAAATAACATTGCTGCAACAGAACCAGCATTCCCAAATCCTTGCACCACAACTGTTGCACCATCAAGTTTCATCCCGAGATGTTCAACTGCCTTTTGAGTTGTATAGAACACTCCACGACCAGTCGCTTGATCACGACCAAGGGAACCACCAAGTTGAACTGGTTTCCCTGTAACAACCCCTGGAACAGCATAACCTTTCATCATGCTATAGGTATCCATTATCCATGCCATCACCTGCGGATTTGTATAAACATCTGGAGCTGGTATATCTTTTTCAGGACCTATTAAAGGCAAGATTTCAGCGGTATATCTTCTTGTCAATCTCTCAAGTTCTCCAAGTGACATTTCTTTCGGGTTGCAAACCACACCACCTTTCCCACCACCGAATGGGATGTTAACAATTGCGCATTTCCATGTCATCCAGAAAGCAAGTGCTTTAACTTCATCAAGTGTAACATTTGGGTGATATCTTATACCACCCTTTGCTGGACCGCGAGCGGTACTGTATTGAACACGATAACCTTCAAAATGTTGAACCCTACCGTTATCCATACGAACCGGAAAATTAACAATCAAAATTCTCTCTGGATACTTAATATGTTCACGAATGTCCCACTCAAGATTTAAAAGGTCAGCTGCCTTGTCAAATGTTTCAAGGGCCATGTCATAAATTGACCTTGCCCCGTTTTTAAGTGCTTTTTCTTTTTCAGTTATCATAGTTTTTGCTCCATTTTATTTTTAAATAAAAAATCCCGAACTAAATGTTCGGGACTTATCTTACCTGACTTCCGCTTTCAATCTCACCAAGTGTGGTAATTATTGTTAATTTTTCATCCTTGACAGCTGCAAGGAGCATTCCTTGAGATTCAATACCCATCAACTTTGCTGGTTTAAGATTTGCAACAATCACAACTTTTTTCCCAATTAGATCCTCAGGCTTGTAATGCTTGCCTATCCCAGCAACAATTTGCCTTTGCTCAGTTCCTATCTTTACTTTCAACTTCAAAAGCTTCTCGGAATTTTTTACTCTTTCACATTCAACAACTTCAGCAACACGAAGATCAATCTTTTCAAAATCTTCAATCGTTATTTGAGGTTTAAATTCAATTTTCTCTTCAACGATTTCCCCGGAGGCTATCTTCAATTTCTTTATTTCTTCCTCAACTTCGGCATCTTCAATTTTTCGGAATAAAATTTTGGGTTCACCAAGTTGATGACCTGCTTCAAGCATAAGGTTATAGGCGCTATCCCAGCCTGCTTTCACAATATCATCTTTTAGATTCAGCATCTCCCATATCTTCCTTGCGGAAAAAGGCAAAACGGGTTCAAATAAAATCGCAAGAGCTCTAACCGTTTGAAGGCAAAGATTTATTGAAGTTGAGGCTCGCCTTGGGTTTTCCTTTATCATTTTCCATGGCTCTGTGTCATTAAAATATTTATTTGCAAATCTTGCAAGGTTCATCGTCTCAAAGACCCCATCTCTTATCCTGAAATTTTCATAATTTTCCGCTATTTTATCTGCATATTCCTTCAACTTTGATATTAACTCTCTATCAATATCTTCAAGTTCAAATCTCTCTGGAACTTTGTTTTCAAAATTCTTTTTAACAAATGTTAAAGTCCTGTTAACAAAATTACCAAGTATATCAGCAAGTTCGTTGTTATTTCTTGCTTGAAATTCCTTCCATGAAAAATCAGTATCTTTGGTCTCTGGCAAGATACTCGCAAGGGCATAACGCAAAGGGTCTGGTTCAAACTTTTCAAGATATTCATTTAACCACACAGCGTAATTTCTACTTGTTGAAAGTTTTTTCCCCTCAAGATTTAAAAATTCATTTGCTGGAACATTATCAGGCAGAATATAAATTTCATCACTCCTTCCATCGTTCCACGCCATCAACATTGCTGGAAAAACTATGCAATGGAAAACGATGTTATCTTTTCCGATGAAATGAATTAATCTTGTGTCTTGACTTTGCCAGTATTCACGCCATTTCTCAGGTTGCCCGATCTTTTGAGCCCATTCCTTAGTTGAAGAGATATATCCAAGCAAAGCATCAAACCACACATAAATCACTTTTCCTTCTACACCTTGAATGGGAACTTTAACCCCCCAATGTAAATCCCTTGTCACAGCTCTATCTTGCAAACCTTCCTTAAACCACGAATAAACATACTGCTTCACATTTTCCTTCCAATCCGTTTTTGTGCTCATCCAATCTTCAATCCGTTTTTGGAAATCCCCCAAAGGTAAATACCAGTGAGAGGTATCTTTGATTACTGGCGTTGTCCCACAGATTTTGCATTTCGGTTCAATTAGATCGGTTTGTTCAAGCCAGCTTCCACATTTCTCACATTGATCTCCCCTTGCCCCTGGCGAACCACACACAGGACAAATACCCTCAACATATCTATCAGCAAGAAACATTTTATCTTTTTCACAATAAAGTTGCTTCGTTGTTTTCTCTTTGAGTACCCCCTTTTTATAAAGCTCAAGGAAAAATTCCTGGGCAGTTTGATGATGAATTGGAAGAGAAGTCCTGGAATAATTATCAAAACTCATCCCAAACTTTTCAAAACTTTCCTTGTTCATATAATGATATTTATCAACAACCTGTTGGGGGCTGATTCCCTCTTTCTCAGCCGTGATTGTTATCGGAACCCCATGCTCATCTGAACCACAGATATAAATGACATCTCTCCCTTTCAATCTTTGATAGCGAACATAAATATCCGCAGGGAGATAAGCACCGGCAAGATGCCCGAGATGAATAGGTCCGTTTGCATATGGAAGTGCAGCTGTTACGAGGATTCTCTTAAAATTTTTGCTCAAGGTAAATTCGTTTTTTGTTGGCGAACTTCGTTAAGAATTTAATAAAACAAAAACTTTAAAACAATCTTATTTAGCCAAGCCCGTTTGAAAAGAGTTCTTTGCTTTTTTCAAATACTTCGCTTGGGATAAATTTCTTTATCTCATCAAGCGTATACCTCTCCCAAAGATCACTCCCATAATGCACATAAACATAGTTTTTGAAGATATCAAACTTTTCAATTTTACCAATGCCTTTTTCAGTTTGTATCTCGTAATCAATTGGCGGGAAATTTTTCAACGCTTCAAGATATGTCTGCATTTCAAACAAAAGACAGCATTTCAACCTTCCACATTGTCCCGATAACTTTATCGGATTTAAAGGAAGATTTTGAAACTTCGCATGAACAAGAGTAACTTTGTTGAATTTTTCAAGCCATGTGTTACAACACAAAGTTCTCCCACAGCTTCCAATCCCGCCTATTTTTCTTGCTTCATCTCTGACGCCAATTTGCCAAAGTTCAATCCTTGTTTTGAAAATTTTAGCCAGATCACGAACGAAAGCCCTAAAATCAACCCTCCCATTTGCTGTAAAATAAAATGTAAGGCGATTTCTATCAAATTGATATTCAACATCAATTAACTTCATTTCAAGATTGAAAAGTTTTACCCTTTCCTTGAAAATATAGTATGCCTTAACTTCGTCTTCTCTGTTTTTCATCAATTTTTTCAAATCTTCTTCATTTGCAACTCGTATAACTTTTCTCATCACCTGTCCAACTACGCCTAAAAAGTTTCGCTTTTGGTGAACTTTTTCCCCTGCTAAATGAACACGACCAAGGTCAACGCCACGAATTGCCTCAACGAGGACATAATCTCCTGGTTTAAGTTCAAGATTTTGATCATTTATAAAAAAGTCACGGCGCATGCTTTTAAATTCAACTTCAACAAGGTTCAGTGTGTGCTCAATTTTTGCAAGCTCTGGATCAAAAGGTTTTTTAAAGCAAGATTCACAGGGAAGTTTAGCTTCTTCAATTTCAGAAGATTCAGCTTCAATCCCCGCAATAAATGTTTTATCCAGTTGCTCCCAACCACTTCCAAATGATTCCCAGCTTTCATCAAGCCAGAATGGTGAATCTATTTGCCTATTCATTGAAGTATGCCAATTTGTTTTGTTTTTTGATAAGCTTTGTTCATTAATTCAGAAAGCTCAATTGAAAGATTTATCAAGATCAAATTCAACTGAACATTTTTATCAACCTGTGAAATTGCTTTTTCAACAAGTGAAATCGCTCTTTGGTATTCAAACTCACCATAATTTGCAACAAATTTCCTTAATCTTTCAATCATATCAACATTTATAATCTTATCCTCCATCCCAATTTTAAGCATCATCGCATCCCTGAACCAGGTAAGAATTATATTGAGAAAATTTTCAATCTCGCCCCTTTCATAATCGGTGACAATTTTTTCAATTTCAATCAGCAACTTAACAATCCTCCCAGACGCAATCGTTGCAAGAAAATCAACAGGTTTTATTCTTTTATCTTTGATCGTTACATCAAGGAGTTCAATTGCTTTACCAAAGCTTCCATTTGCAAGTCGTGCTATGAGACGCGCCCTCGCTTCGCTCAATTCATATCTTTCAACAAGCGCTTTGGCTATTTCATCATCGGAGAGATAGGAAAATCTAACAAGTTGACATCTTGACAAGATCGTTGGGAGAAGTTTATCTTTATTTGCCGTGGTTAAAATTATCACTGTCCTTGGTGTTGGTTCTTCAAGCGTTTTAAGGAAAGCGTTCGCCGCTTGTTCGGTCATCGCATCAGCTTCGGAAACAATTATCACACGCCACCCTGGAATAAATGTGCTATGCGAAACTTCCATCTTAATTTCCCTAATGCTATTAATCTTTATGCTGTTGGCTCGTGGGATGTTAATCTTGTGATAGGGATTTTGGGATTTAAGCCTTACTTGCTCCTGTATGATTTTTATTTCAGCCTCATCAAGTTTTTCAAGTGGTGAATCCTCTTTCGTTTCATTTTTCCCAAGGGGTAATTTAAAAATCAACTTCACATTTGGATGTGAAAACTCCGAAATCCCCTTGCAAGTTTTACATTCATCGCACGCTTCCGCCTTTTTTCGCTCGCAATTTAATGCTTTGGCAAATTCAATCGCCATCGCATCTTTCCCAACCCCCTCAGGTCCATAAAATAAATATGCATGTGCTACTCTCCCATTTAAAATCGCATTGATTAAAATCTGTTTTACTCTATCTTGACCAATTACATTTGACCAAGCCATCAGGTTTTTAAATTTTTTCTTAGAAAGTTTGACCTACTCCAAAGTGAAACACCATGTCTTTTAAAATCTGTTTGCCCGTTTTTTTGAAGATAACCTTGGTATTTGAACCTGGATCATAAACTTTAAAACCGAAGTCAAGCCGAAAACCTCCAAAGAATGCAATATATCTTAACCCAAATCCACCAGCCACAGCAAATTGATTCAATTTAACATATCTAATATCATCCCACAAATTTCCAAAATCAACAAAGAACACACCGCCGAAATTTTTCCAAAAAATTATTCTATTCTCAAAATTCATTTCTATGAGTGCATTCCCACCAAGAGATGGGTCAGGGACATTCCCGAGTTCTCTTACTCTCCATCCACGCACGCTTGCGCTTCCACCAGCGAAAAATCTTCTGTTTATCGGTATAGGTTGCAACTCAAACTTCCTTGCTGACTTAATAAAAAATTCATTTGATATACCTAATTTAAATTTAAACGCAAAAACTGAATTATTCAAGTTGAAAAATCGTCTATAAAGCCACCCAAATTTATAATATTGCGAGAAAGGTAAAACTTTTATCCCCATCTGACCAAGCAAATATGGAACTATCCCGCCCTCTTCAATTGAAATAGTATGTGAATACCCAGATCGTGGATAAATTAAATCATCGGTTTTATCAATTTGCATTGTGAAACTTAAAATAGAGTTTAACTGCTTCTGATAAAGCTTAGCAAGGGTTATGTCAATTGACTTCTGAAACCTTATGTCTACGCTTTCAATATCCCAATCTAAAAATCCAGAATAAATTCCATTTGGTCTGTAAACGAATCTGAGTCTATTTCGCGTGATGTTTAAAAGATAACTTTTCTGTTTGTCAATCATCAAAGATAAACTAATCTCCCCAGGAATTTTGCGCCCAAGAAGATAGGGCTGATTCAACTTTAAGTTCATCTCAATTAAACCTGCGCTCGTCGTATCTGTAAGCGTTGGCAATTTTTTAAAGTTTAAACTTTGAATCTGAAATCTTATACTTGATGAAAGATTTCTTCCTCCCCCAAGAAAATTTCTATTTTGATAATCAAGCGAGATACCAACATTAAAAGCATTTCTTTCATCACTGAAGTAAATAGATGGAGCAATGTCCTGCTTATTTCTTGGGACAACCGAAACTCCGATATCCGCAAAATTTATCGTGTCCTTTTCTTCAACCTGCCAAATGTTAATTTTAACTCCCTCAAATAAACCAGTTTCAAATAAATTCGTCTCACTTTTTAAAATCAAACTTCGGTTGTAAAATTCCCCACTTTTAAATTCAATCTCACGCCTTATCAAATCATCAGATATTTTCATTTTACTTGCCTCTTCAAAAAAAATCTTTATCCCCCTTATCAAAAATCTTCCATCCGCATTGAAGGGGACAAAAACAGAAACAAGTTTTTTTGTTGAATCAACCAAAATACGAATCCTTGACCTATCAACATAAGCATTTGGATAACCATTATCGTAAAGTATATTCAAAATTCTCTGAACCTCTGCTTCAACATCCATTCTTCTGTATCTATTTCCAGATTTGAGAAACGAAAAGTCAAAAATAATTTTTTTTAAAGAGTCGGGAAGTTCATCAAATCCGATGAAGTCAATTTTATCATTAACATAAGGTTGTCCCTCATTGATCAAAAATGTTAAGTTTGCCGTTTCTTTTTCATAATCATACTCAATCAAGGTGTCAATTTTAACATCAAAAAAACCGTTGTCAAAATAGTAATTTTGCAAGTTTGTTATATCGTTTATGACTTTGACCCTTTCAAGGTATTGCGGTTTATCCCCGAGCCGATTGTTTATCTTGTAAAGTATTTGCCAAAATTTGGATGGGCTCTCCTTTGAAACGAGAACTGAATATAACTCTTTTTCAGATAAAGTTCTATTCCCTTTAAATCTAATCTTTTTTAATTCAAAATTTTGCTCCTGTGCCCCGAGAACCGTAATCAAGATACTTAAAAGAACAAAAATTAACTTTCTCATCTTTACCTAAATTAATTAAAAGATGAAAAACCCGCCCCAAGATATAAGTGTCGGGACGGGTGAAAGAGTTAATATTCATCTTCCTCACCGTAGAGATAGTCGTCCTCATCTTCAGGTGAATAATCAGGCCAAATATCTTCAATTCCGTTATATTCTTCATCTGAATCTTCAAGTTCCTCAAGGTTTTGGATTACTTCAGGTGGAGCTCCAATTCTCTTGGCATATTCAATTATCTCCTGCTTTGTTGCAGGCCATGGCGCACCTTCAAGATAGCGAATTAATTCAGGCGTCCACAACATATTCCTATCAACCTCCATTAGTTTTGTTATTTTGCTCCTGAACAAGTTTTTTATACTCCGCTGGATCAACCTCTTCAAAGAAATAATTTAATGGATTCTGTGGAATTCCATCCTTCCAAACCTCATAATGCAAATGTGGAGCCGTTACAAGCCCTGTAGCACCGCTTAAAGCTATCCTATCCCCACGCTTCACTTTTTGCCCCTCTCTAACGAAAGCCTTTGAAAGATGTGCATAAATAGTTACATAACCGAATCCGTGGTCAATCTCAACGAGCAACCCATATCTTCCCCTATATCCAACATAGCTTACAACGCCATCTCCAGTTGCATAAACAGGTGTCCCTACATCAACGACAAGATCAACCCCTTCATGCATTGCCCACACACCAAGGATTGGATGCTTTCTGTAACCAAATTTTGAAGTTAATCCCCCTTTTAAAGGTAAAATTGCTGGAATATGCCTGAATTTTTCCTGATTAATTTTATATTGTCTGTAAATTTCCTCATAACTTTTCTGTTGCAATCTAACTTCCCTCTCAAGTTTACTAAGTTTTGCAAATGATTCAGCAAGCAACTTTTCCGCTTCTTCATCCGAAAGATTGAACTCATACTTTTCTTCAACGCTACCAACGCCGACTTTCTTTATGTCTTCATCAATTGGTTTTAAATCCACCGCAAGGCGCAATTCCCTATCTTGCTCAAGCAACTTCGCAACCATGCTTTCAATTTGCTGAAACTTTTCCCTTAAAACCTTTAATTGTTCTTTTAGAAGATTATTCTCACGCTGTAACTTCTCAGCCCTCGCCTTCCCAAAACCAAGAATATCACCTGTAAAATAATTTAAAACAAAAAGGAAACCTAAACTGAAAATGACAATAAGAAAGATCATCAATAAAAATTTTAATTGAATGTTTCTTACCTCATTAAAACTCAAATTCTCCGTATCAATGTAAAAAACCTTCCTTCCCATAGGTTCTCCTGTTTATTTTAGGTTTCTGATTGAAGATAATGAATTTTAATCAATTTGTCAAGAGCCTTGGAAAGCCTTGATTCGTTATCTCACCCCGAAAAACAATCTTTTCTTATTTTTTGATTTTATAAAGCATCTTGATTAAATTTTTACAAAATAAAAATGAACTGCTTTATGTTAAAACTTAACACCAAAGTTAAAATTCTGTTAACCCTTGTTTTTTTATTCAATGCGTGTAGCGTTCAAAAGATGGCTATAAGATATGCATCGGATATATTTGATGCCGGTGTAAAGGCGATATTTAGCGAAACTGATTATGTGATGGCAAGCTCAAGCATACCCGCAAACCTTAAATTACTTGAAGCCCTTTATAACGCTGATTCACTCAACGAAAAAATTGTTACCCTGCTTGTCCAGGGTTACACAGGATATGCGCTGGGATTTGTTGAAGATGAAGACCCACAAAGGGCAAAATTTCTTTATAAAAGAGCTTTTGATTACGGGATAAATTTTCTAAAAACTAAAAATAAAAAATTTTCAAAAACTCTTGATAGCGAATTTGAAAAATTTGAAAATCTCTTAAAAAGCTCATTCACAAAAAAAGATGTGCCAATTTTATTTTGGACTGCAATGGCATGGGGAAGCTATGTTAATCTATCCAGAGATGACCCAGATGCAATTGCCCAAATTCCCAAAATTGAAGCAATGGTTAAACGCTCAATCCAACTTGATGAAAATTACTTCTATGGTTCTGGGAACATGTTCCTTGGCGTTTTATTATCTGCAAGACCCAAAATGTTTGGTGGTGATCCTGAAAAAGGGAAAGAGTATTTTGAAAGATGTATAAAAATTTCAGAAGGCAAATATCTTCTCCCCTATGTTTTTTTATGCAAGATACTACGCTGTTCAAATACAGGACAAGGAACTTTTTGAAAAACTTTTAAACCATGTAATTGAATCACCACCGCATCTTTTAAAAGATGCAGAGCTTTTAAACATCATTGCGAAAAAGAAAGCAGAAAAATTTAAAGGGATGATTGATGAACTATTTTAAACAAAAGAGGTAAAAATATGCGAAAACTCCTGCTTTTCTTTTTTCTTTTGAACTTTGCCATAGCGCAAGAATACTTAATAAAAGTTGCAACAATCGCACCTGAAGGAAGCACTTGGATAAATGTCCTGCGTGAATACGACGCTCAAATAAGAAAAGAAAGCAACGGAAGGCTTGGGTTCAAAATTTATGCCGGTGGCGTAGCTGGCGATGAAATTGATGTGTTAAAGAAGATCCGCATAGGACAATATCATGCCGGTGGATTCACAGGAGTTGGAATTGGAGAAATAGCTCCAAATCTTCGTGTTCTTGACTCACCGTTCTTATTTAAAAGCTATGACGAGGTTGATTATATCTATCAAAAATTTAACGACGAATTTGAAAAAGAAATTGAAAAGGGTGGTTTCGTTTTACTTGGGTGGGCGGAAGTTGGTTTTGTTTATACCTTCACAAAAACTCCAATCTACGGGATTGAAGATTTGAGGAAAATTAAAATGTGGGCTTGGCAAGGAGACCCAATCGCAGAGGTTGCATATAAAGTTATTGGAATTACACCAGTCCAGTTATCCGTTACAGAAGTTTTAACATCCCTGCAAACTGGCTTGATAGATGGGGTTTATGCTTCCCCACTTGCGATCTTGGCAACTCAATGGTTTACAAAAATTAAATATATGCACAATGTCCCTCTTACCGATGCTTCGGGAGCACTCCTAATATCAAAAAAATATTTTGATTCACTTCCGAAAGAACTCCAAGAAATACTTTTGCGAAATGGGAAAAAATATATGAGAAAACTTGTTGAGTTAAGCAGACAAGAAAATCAAAAGGCAGTTGAGACATTGAAGAAAAACGGCATAATAATCACAGAGCCACCATCAAAGAAACTCCTTGAGGAATACGATGAGATAGGCAAAAAAGCAAGAAAAATGCTTGTTGGAAAACTTTTCACCGAGGAGTGGCTCAATAAAATTGAAAAAGCCCTTGAAGAATACC
>NZ_CZVH01000054.1:0-41873 GCF_001458555.1 Candidatus Kryptobacter tengchongensis
CGGGCATAATAAAGCAACGGAGTTTTGCAACGCCAACAATGCGGATAACTATGAACAATCGTCTCCTTTTTGTAGAGCAATCCTCGGGACTTTAGATTTTGAATTATTTCTGGATCCGCATCTTTAACAAACTTTCTTTTGAAATCAATGATTTCATCTGTGAATTCACCGCTTTTATCAACTGGTTGAAGCGTTGGCAAATCATATTCGCACCCAACTTGATAATCTTCCTCACCGAATGCAGGAGCGATGTGAACTATGCCAGTTCCATCTTCTGTGCTGACGAATTCGGCGGTAACAACATAAAAAGCTTTTTTATCAACGGGTATGTAGCTAAAAAGTCTCTCATATTCCCTTCCTTTTAATTGATGCCCTTATATTCGGCAAGAATTTCATAATCCCCGTCAATTACATTTAATCTATCTTTTGCAAGGATTAAGTTTTCACCTTTGTGAAAAATTTTAACATAAGTTACTTCTGGGTGAACCGCAAGTGCAACATTTGAGATCAATGTCCATGGAGTAGTTGTCCAGACAAGGAAATAGGTTTTTTTCTTCATCCTTTGCTTTTACTTTAACATAAATTGAGGGGTCTTTGACATCTTCATAACCCTGTGCAACTTCATGCGATGAAAGCGGTGTTTCACACCTTGGACAATAAGGTTGAATTTTATAACCCTTGTAAATGTATCCCTTATCAAAAAATTGCTTCAAAGCCCACCAGATTGATTCAATATACTCATTTGTAAAGGTTATGTAAGCATTTTCAAGGTCAATCCAGTATCCAATTCTTTCCGTCATTTCTTCCCAATCATCAAGATATTCAAAGACGGATTTTTTGCATTCGGCGTTAAACTTTTCAATCCCGTATTCAATTATTTCATCTTTATGTTTTATCCCGAGTTTTTTCTCAATTTCAATCTCAACTGGAAGTCCATGGGTGTCCCAACCAGCTTTGCGGTAAACTTTGAAACCCCGCATCGTCTTATATCTGCAGACGAGGTCTTTGATGGTTCTGCTCATGACATGATGAATTCCAGGGCGACCATTTGCCGTGGGTGGTCCTTCATAGAATGTAAAATTTGGTTTCCCTTCTCGTGTTTTTATGCTTTTTTCAAAAATTTTATTCTCTTTCCAGAATTTTAAAATTTCACGTTCAAGCTCGGAATATTTTATTTTGTCGGTTAATTCTTTATACATCTTTGCTTTCAATTTATTTTTAGAATTTCTCTTTGCATTTGAAGACTTAGTGCTTTCTAAATATGAAAGATAAAATCCATAATACCAAAGTTAGGATCAAGCTTAACAAGATGCTCGTCGTGAGCGGGAAATAAAAAGTAAAATTTCGCTTCTGTAACAAGATGTCGCCTGGCAATTTACCCAAAAATGGGATTTTGCTTCCTATTTTATCGGCGATTAAAAGTATGAGACCAAAAACAAAAATTAAAACGCCTAAAAGCATAAGAATTTTTCCAAACGACTGAAACATAACGATTTCAAACATTAATTTTTTCAACCAAGCGTTTCATTAATAAAGTTAATTTAGGTTCTGTCTCAGATGCAACTCTAATAACTTCCTCAACGCTTAAAGGTTGAAGTGCATCGGGGAAGCATTCATCAGTTATAACCGAAATTCCGAATACCTTCATCCCCATATGATTTGCGACGATGTTTTCTGGAACTGTTGACATACCAACGGCGTCAGCGCCAATTAATCTCAGGAAACGGTATTCAGCTCTTGTTTCAAGGCTTGGACCTGTCATTGCAACATAAACACCTTTTTGAACTTTTATCCTTTCTTCAAGTGCCACCTGCTCTGCGAGTTCAATAAGTTCTTTACTGTATGGTTCTGACATATCAGGAAATCTTGGACCAAGTTCATCGTCATTTGGACCTATTAAGGGATTGTCTCCAAGTAGATTAATATGGTCTGTTATTATCATCAGGTCACCTTTTCTAAAAAGTGGGTTTAATCCCCCCGCTGCATTTGAAATTAAAAGATACTTAACACCTAAAAATTTCATCACACGGACTGGGAATGTAATTTGTTTCATTGTATAGCCTTCGTAATAATGAAATCTTCCTTGCATTGCCACAACATCTTTCCCACTTAGCTTTCCAAAAATTAGCTTGCCATGATGCGATTCAACGGTGGAGATTGAGAAATGTGGGATTTCTGCATAGTCAATCACTGTTTCAGCCTCAATTTCCTTTGCAAGTCCGCCAAGACCGGTTCCAAGAATTATACCAATTTTGGGTTCAAGATTTGTCATTGTCCTTATAAAGTTTAACGCTTCCATTATCTGCTGTTTCAATTCGCTCATACTTTTTTGCTCTTTGTTTTATTGTTCAAGGTTTTTAATTATATCGTCAAGTTTAATTTTTTCCTCAATTTTTTCTTGTGTTTCAATTTTTGCAGAAGGTTCAAGTAGATTTAACTTTTCAAGTTCAGATAGAAGGAAATTCTTCAATTCACTTAAAATTCGTTCCTTTTCATTTTTGAGGATTTGAATTTCATTTTCAATTTTTGCTATTTCAAGTTTTGCCTTATTGATGCTTTCTTTTGCTTTAAGCTCAGCTTCTTTTATCAGGAGCTCAGCCTGCTTTTTGGCATTTTCAAGTGTTTTCGTTGCTGTTTCCTGCGCCTGGGTTACCGCAAGGTGCAAATTTTTTTCAATCTGTTTATAAGTTGAAATTTCAGTTTCAAGCATTGCTATTTTTTCTTTTAACTCCTTGTTCTCCTGCAAAAGATTTTCATATTCACCTGCAAGCATTTCAAGATAAACCCTTACCTCTTCAATATTGTAACCTCTTAACGATTTTTTGAATTGCTGTTTTTTAATGGCAAGTGGCGTGAATTTCATTTTTATTTAACCTTTTAATTTCTTGGTCCAAATATGGCAGTTCCAATCCTTACAATAGTTGCACCCTCTTCAATTGCTATTAGGTAGTCGTTGCTCATTCCCATTGAAAGATGCTTCATCTCAACATTTTTAAAGTTAAATTTTTCTATCTCCTCTTTCAGTTGCTTTAATAATCTAAACATCGGGCGAACATCCTCTGGATTTGGCAAATATGCTGCAACCGTCATCAATCCTTTTATTCTGACAAACTCGCATCTTTCAGAAATCTGTCTGACAAGTTCAATTGCCTCTTCTGGCTTTACTCCATATTTTGTTTTCTCTCCAGATGTATTAACCTCAATCAAAATATCAATTATGCGATTTATTTTTTTAGCTCGCTTTTCAATCTCAAGTGCGAGTTTCAAGCTATCAACAGAATGTATCAGGTAAACGAAATCAACTATGTATTTAACTTTATTAGTCTGGAGGTGTCCAACGAAATGCCATCTTACATTTTCAATTGAATTCCTTTTTTCAAGGAGCTCTTGAACCTTGTTTTCACCTATGTCGTAAATCCCAGCGTTTATGGCTTCTTTTATCTTATCAACAGGAACAGTTTTTGTAACTGCTACTATAGTGATTTCCTCTGGATTTCTACCTACTTTTTTACAGACCTCCCAAATCCTTTTCTTTATTTCAGAGATGTTTTCAGCGATCATTAGGAAAATAAAGTGTGCTTTTGAGTTTTAAATATAAGTTATAGTCCGTAAAAAATCAAATTGAGCTATTCGGTGACTTTTGAGTTATATAAACTTGAAATTTTCATCGTAAAATCGTAAAATTGTAAAAAAAGTTAAAAATTTAAATGACGACAAAAGCCCCATCTTCGGTTAAAGAATTTCCATCTGATAGTCTTGAGAAAATCGCTTATTCAAGCGTTGAGGGTATCCCAGCAGAAGAACCAAATGATTTAAATCGTCTTGGATATCATATTTGGCTTTATCTTACGGGCAAAATTGATTCGCTTGAGATAGCTGTTAAGATGGCAAGGGCAAGATTGAATATACCGGAGGAAGAGGCGATAAAAATTATAAGGATGAGATTAAAGGAAAGGGGAATTTAAATCAAAGTGAAATAAAATGGAGAAAGAGATGAAAAAATGGGCATTAATTCTTGGTTCATCAAGTGGCTTTGGTGCTGCCACTGCAATTGAACTTTCAAAAAATGGTTATAATATCTTCGGAGTCCATCTTGATAGAGCTGCTACAATGCCAAATGTTGAGAAGGTTATAAATCAAATAAAGGAAAATGGAGTTGAGGTTGAATTTTTTAATGTAAATGCAGCAGATCATGAAAAAAGAAAAGAGGTTTTGGACGCTATTGAAAAAAGATTTTCAAGCGAACCATCAATTATAAAAGTTGTTCTTCACTCACTTGCTTTTGGAACTTTAAGACCGTATATAGCCGAAAATCCCGAGGAACAGGTAACGCCGAAGCAAATGGATATGACACTTGATGTAATGGCACATAGTTTGGTTTACTGGGTTCAGGATTTATTTCATCGTAAGTTGATAGGGAAAGGGACAAGGATCTTCGCTATGACAAGTGAGGGGTCAACGAGAGTTTGGGCATATTATGGACCCGTTTCAGCAGCAAAAGCTGCACTTGAATCTCATATAAGACAGCTTGCATACGAACTTGCAAAATATGGAATAACTGTTAATGGTATAAGAGCTGGTGTTACAGATACTCCAGCGTTGAGAAAAATACCAGGAAATGAGCAAATGATTGAATATTCGCTTAGGAGAAACCCATCTGGCAGACTAACAACACCTGAAGATGTTGCAAAAGCAATCGTTCATTTAAGCCATGATGATATGCAATGGGTTACTGGTAATATCATAGGGGTTGATGGGGGGGAGTTTATCGCAGGGTAAAAAGTGAAGGCGGGCGTAGAAGCCCGCCTTATTTTTATACCATCCGTTCAACATTAAGAGTAAATGCATGGATTCCTTCCTCTTCAAATCTATTGTTCAGAAATTTCACCTCGCTCAAAAAATCTTCAACTTTTTCATCAGGAATAACGGTTAAAATCATTGTGTTGACATCTGGCCATATATGTGTACCAAAGTGTGGCTCTCCTTTATCTGAGCCCTGACCATAAACATCGTTAATTTGTGTAAATCCACGTATATTTAACTTGTCAAAAATTTTCATAACCTCATCTTCAAGAGCTTGATTGAATATAAGCATCACAAGTTTCATTTAACCTCCACTTTTTTATGTTCAAAGATTGAATAGATTGTTGGAACAAGCACAAGTGTTATTAAAGTTGAAAAAGTTAAACCTCCAAGCATCGTTATCCCAAGCGGACGCCATAGTTCAGAACCTTCACCTTTGAAAACGGCAAGTGGCAAGGTTCCTAAGATCGTGGTGAAAGTTGTCATCAAAACGGGTCTCAAGCGTGTTTTTCCAGCTGTAATTATTGATGTGTAAAATTCGTAACCACGAGCTCTTAAAAGATTTGTGTAATCTACGAGAACAATCGCATTATTAACAACTATACCGACAAGCATTATCAAGCCCATAAAAGCTGTAAGCCCAAACGGTACTCCAAAAACAAGCAGACCTAAAACAACGCCAGTGAACGCAAATGGAACTGAAAACATTATAACGAATGGATGAAGCAGTGACTCAAATTGTGAAGCCATAATCATATAGGTCAATATAACGCCAAGGATTAAAACTTGGAAAAGGTCACGGAATGATTTCGCCTGCTCCTCAACCTGACCAGCGAATCTTATTTCAATCCCTGGTGGTATATCAATTTTTGATATCCTTTCTTGTAAGTCTTTGACAACATCGCCAAGAGCTCTTCCTTCAACATTTGCGCCTACGGGTATAATTCGTTGTCTATCCCTGCGCTGAATTTCAATTGGAGAGAAAGTCTCATAAATTTTTGCAACATCTTTTATTTTAACGGTGTTTCCAGACACAGTGCGAACAGGAATTTCGCTGATGTATGAAATGCTGTTTCGCAGATCAGCGCCAGGTTGAATTAATATGTCATATTCATCGCCGAGTTCTTTATAGGTTGTTGCTTTAAGTCCGTAAATACTTGATCTTATTGTGCTTGCAATAACTGTTGTGTTAAGTCCAAGAGCGGACGCTTTTTGTTTATCAATTTCAATTCTTATCTCTGGTGTTAATCCACTTCTTCCTATCTGAACATCTTTTGCACCAGGGATTTTCTCAAGCTCATCTTTGATTTTTTCGGCAACTTGCGATGTAAGGTTTAAATCATAGCCGACGATTTCAACTGTCAATGGTTTCCCACCACCAAATAGCAGTGCCTGGAAATCTGATCCACGGGAAATTTCAATTTTATCAATCCCCGGGATCAATTTAGCTTTTTCTCTGATTCTTGCCCCAAGTTCCTGGACTGTAACCCTTCTTTCTTTCAATGGGACAAGTCTTGCGCCAACGGTCACAACATTACTCCCTTCAACTTGACCTGTTATTGTTGCAAAGCCTTGCTCAGTTGTTCCAGCTCTCATAAAGATATATTTTCTCCATTTTTCGGGGATTTCCTCAATTAAAATTTTCTGTAATTGCTCGCCAACCTTTATTGTTTCATCAATTCTTGTTCCAACGGGAAGTTGTGCGATTATCTGGATTTGTCCTGTATCGCTTGCGGGGAAGAATTCAAATCCAACAAATCTAAACAATATAAATGAGCCAACAAATAAAATAAGTGCAATAAGTATAACCATAGCTTTGTGTTTCAAAGCCCAAGATATGATGTTTCCATAGACTCCTTCAATTGAACGGAACCATTTTTTCGCTCGTTTCAAAAAATTTTGAGAGGAATTTGTTTTTTAATTTTTCCTGTTTCCTCAGCCATTTGGAAGATAAGGTCGGGGTTAGAGTCAATGAAGCAAATAGTGATGTTAAAACCATCACGGTTACAAGAATTCCAAGTTCTTTAAAAAGGAAGCCGGCAATTCCAGTTAAAAACGCAAGGGGGAAGAACACAGCAATATTCGTCAATGATGATGCCAAAATTGCAAGACCAACCTCGTTGGCCCCAATAACCGAAGCTGTTTTTGGATTTTCACCCCGTTCAATGTGTCGGGTTATGTTTTCAAGGACAACTATGGCATTATCTACAACAATCCCAACAGCAATGGCAAGTGAAGAAAGCGAGATAAGATTTATTGTCCCGCCAATTAAATAAAGTGTGATGAATGCGACGATAAGTGAAAATGGAATAGTTAGAATTATTATCAAGCTTGCTCTCACTTTGCGAAGGAAGAAAAGAACAACAAGTATAACGAAAATCGCACCGTAAATTATCGCGTTATTTAAATTGCGAATTGAATTTCTGATAAATTCAGAGGAATCAAATGCGATGTTGAGTTTCACATCTCTTGGTAAAGTCTTCTCAATTTTCGGCAGAATTTTTTTAACGGCTTCAACTACTTCAATTGTGTTTGCCGTTGCCTGTTTCTGGATGAAAAGTAAAACCCCAGGGGTATTGTTTATTTTGACATAAAGCGTTTGTTCTTTGATTGTATCAATTACATCAGCAACATCTTTTAGATAAACAAGAGCACCTTGATAATTCCCAATGACAGTTGATTTAATTTCGTCAATTGATTTAAACTCACCTGGAACGCGAACATTGTACTCTTTCATCCCAACTTTAATTATGCCAGCTGGAAGAGAAAAATTTTCGGTCTTAAGTATTTGAGCGAGTTGTGGGATTGTTAAGTTGTAAGCTTCAAGTTTTTTGGGGTCAACTTTTATAAGAATTTCGCGTTGGGGTCCACCGATCGCAAAGACGGCGCCAACCCCTGGGACCTGTCTCAGTGGTTGAGCTATTTTGTCCTCTATGATTTTGTTAATCCCGGGGAAGCTTTCACTTGAATTTATACCTATTATCATAACTGGCAAAGTTGATGTGCTGAATTTAAAAATTGAAGGTTCTTGCGCATCATCAGGTAGGTTTCTCTTTACTCTATCTATTGCATCTCTTATATCATTTGTTGCCTCTGCAATATCAGTCCCCCAGCTAAATGATACAGTTATAATTGAAATATTGTCTTTTGAATTTGATGTAACTTTTGACACATTATTAATTGTGCTGACTTCTTCTTCAATGGGTTTTGTAACTTTCTGTTCAACTTCTTCCGCTGATGCCCCTGGGTAAATTGTCACAACGCTTATCGCTGGGGGTTCAAGTTTTGGAAGTAGATCTATCGCAAGACGAATGAATGCAAAAGCTCCCAAAACAGCAAGTGCCATGTAAAACATTATTACTGTGACAGGTCTATTTACAGATAATTTAGATAAGTTCATTTTTACACCTCCTGATTTTTATTCAACTATTTTTACTTTTGTTCCGTCGTAAAGTTTCGCTTGACCTGTTACAACGACAAGTTCATTTTCCTCAACGCCGTTTAACACTTCAACCTCACCATCAAATTTCCTCCCAATAGTTATATTCTTTCTTTTAACAATATCTTCGCGTACAACGAAGACATAATTCACATTTGAGCCCGGGAGTGGGACAACTGCTGATTCTGGGATGATTACTCCCTGACCCTGACCAACTTTTATCCGAACCTTTGCAAACATGCCAGGTCTTAACAAGAGTTGTGGATTTGGGACCTCAACATCGGCAGTAAATGTTCTTGTAAGCGCGCTTACGGCTGGGTTTTTTTGAATCACCCTCCCCATAAAAACTTTATCGGGATAAGCATCTACAATTACTTCAGCTGGTTGATTTAATTTAATCAAAGGAAAATCTTTCTCAGCGATGCTCAATTTAATTTTTACGACATCCATTCGCATAAGGGTAATTATCCCAGGGCTTCCACCACCTGAGGGGACAAGTGTGAAGACCTCGCCTTCATTCATAAGTCTTTCGGTAACAATACCATCAAATGGAGCGCGAATTTGAGTATTTGATAGCATGAGTTCATACGAAGCTTTCGCTGCTTCATAATTTGCTTTTGACCTTTCAAATTGTTGTTCTGGGATTGAGCCGGTTTCAAAAAGAGATTTCATCCTTTTATAGTCAGATTCAGCAAGTTCAAACTGTATTTTCGCCTGCGTTAATTGTTGTGTATTCATCTGAACGAGGAGTTGTCCCTCTTTTACAAAATCACCCTCTTTAACATAAATTTTTTCAATTGTTCCAGACATCTGTGCTCCAATCCTAGCTTTTTGATAAGGTTCAACGGTTCCAGCGTATTCAAGTATTATATCATAATTCTTTTTTACCGCTTTTAAGGTTTTAACAGGAATAATTTCTTCGTCAGGATTATTCGCTTTTGAATTTTCAGTCCTTGAAGCGCAACCAAGTGCGAAAATTATTAAGGTTATTAAAAATATGCTTAAAAAGATTTTGTTCATCTTTCCTCCATATAATTTGTTTTGCCTGTTAATTTCTCAAGTTCGCTTAGAGCTGTCAAATAATCATAAATTGCCTGTTGATAATTTAACTTTGCCTGTGCAAGGTTTAATTCGGAATTGCTCACTTCAAGTTGTGTCCCAACACCACTTTCAAATCTTTTCCTTGCAATTTTATAACCAAGTTCAGCAAGCTCAACCGCTTTTTTCTGTGCCTCTATTCTCTTTTTTGATTGCTCAATTTTATAAATCGTATTTTTTAATTCGTTTTCAAGTAACTGTTTCGTGAAAGTCATTCTTTCCATTGTTTGCTGAAGCGACATCTTAGCTTGGTCAACCCTTGCCTGAGTTCCGAATCCTTTAAAAATTGGAATTTGTATTTGCAAGCCGACAAATGTTGTCCTTATCCACCTATATTGATTGAAGTTGAAATCATTTGCTTGTGCTTGATATTGAAAGTTTCCAGTAAGGAAAAGCGAAGGAAGATGCCCAGCAAGCTCAAGCGAAACAAGATCCTTTGAAAGATCAACCTGATACTCAACCTGTTTCAGGTCTGGATTGTTTTCGTATAATTCTTTAAGCGCGGTTGAATAATCAATCTCTGTTAAATTATCAACATTCATTTCCCCTTCCACATCTATATCTTGTTTTACATCAATACCGAGGACAAGTTTAAGAGCATTCTTTGCAATTTCAAGGTTGTTTTCGGCTTGAATTAACAATGGTTGTAAGTTTTGATATTGAACCTGTGCATTGATGTAATCATACTCGGAGGCGACACCCTGGCGATATAACTTTTCTACATTTTTCAAGTTGTCTTCAGCAAGTTCAATCCTCATTTGTGTTATTTTATAGGCTTCTTTGGCAAGGAGAAGTCCATAAAAAGATTTTTTCACATCGCTTATCGTTTTCAACACCGCACTTTTATGTGCTTGTTCGGCGATTAACCTTCCTTTGCTTGCAGTTTTTATCCCAGCGTAGACAGACCAAGAGAAAAGTGGCATTTGAAGATTAATCAAACCAATATACGAATTATCAAAGCCTATCTCAATCACCCCCCCTGTTAATCTTCCAAATGGCGAATCAGGTGGAAGGAATAAAACTGGTTTTTTTAGATATCTTGAATAACTGCCTGAAACAGTAATTTGCGGGATTAAGCCAGACCTTGCCTCAATAAGTTTTTCGTCGGATTTGATTATCTCAAGTCTTGCAAGTTTAACTTGGTTGTTATTCTCAAGTGCTATTTTGATTGCATTTTCAAGGGTCAATATTTTTGACTGCGATAGTAATATCGCAGGTAGTAGAAACAAGATTAGTGTTCTCATGTTGCTTCTTTTATTTGTTTTTTGAAATTCCATCAAAAATTATCTCAATAACCATATCAACCATCTCTTCAGGTTTCATCCCAATTTGATCTTCCGTCAAACATCCGTAGATGATGTCTCTGAGCATGCCATTAAAAGCCATAACGACGAGATTTGGGCTGATGTTTTTCAAACGTCTATTTTTTATATCTGCTTTGATGATCTCAAGCAATATCTTTGAGATTTGGTGAAGTCTTTCTCTAACATAATTTGTTGTTGATTCTTTTTCATCTGCTTCCATTTGCATAATCGCCTGCATCATCACATGAAAAGAGTATCTGTTTTCGTTTAAAAAGAAATTGACAAGATTTAAGGCGTAAGCCCTTAATTTTTCTCTTGCCTCACCTTTGAGGCTTTTGGCTTCGTCCGCAAACAGTTGAATTTTATCAAAAAGTGCTTTTAAAATTTCGTCAAAAAGTTGTTTTTTACTTGAGAAATAAGAATAAATAGAGCCTTTGCTAAATTGGGCATATTCTGCAATTTCCTCAATGGTTGTATCCTTGTAACCTTTCTTGCCAAATAGATACAATGCAGATTCAATGATTTCTTGTTTATGTCTCTCTTTGATTATTTCACGCCTTCTTGATTTTGACATATCAAACTGTTTTTAAATTTTAGGTTGACCAAATATAATACATTTTGACCAAAAAGTCAAATTTTGACCGATGAGTTCAAAATATATTGATTTGATTTTGAGGTGGCGATTTTTTAAATTGAAAACAAGTCAATCAAATTTTTTATCTTCGGCGATGAAATATCTTGACGATACAATTGCCGCTATTTCAACGGCGATTGGGGAAGCTGGCATCTCTGTGATTAGAATAAGTGGAAAAGATGCGATAAAGATTGCAGATAAAGTTTTCAGAGGCAAGAGAAAGCTTGAGGAAGTGAAAACGCACACGGCGCATTACGGAAAAATAGTTGATTCTTCAGGCAAAGTTGTTGATTATGTCGTTGCAACTGTCTTCAGATCTCCGCACTCTTATACTGGTGAAGATGTAGTTGAGATAAGCTGTCACGGTGGGATTTTTGTTACAAGAAAAGTTCTTGAGACGATTCTTGAGGCTGGTGCACGACTTGCACAACCTGGTGAATTTACTAAAAGGGCTTTTTTGAACGGTAAAATTGATCTTTCACAAGCGGAAGCAATAGCTGATTTGATTCGCTCTGCAACTGATCTTGCATATCAAAGTTCGCTTTCTCAGCTTGAGGGTTCCATTTCAAGGAAAATTAAAAAGATGCGTGATGATTTGATAAATTTGTGTTCGCTTGTTGAACTTGAACTTGATTTTGCAGATGAAGACCTTGAATTTGTTGATAAGCCAGAACTGGCAAACAAAATAAGAGATGCAATTGCAGAAATTGATGAGTTGATAGAGACATTTAAATATGGAAAAATTTATCGTGAAGGTATAAAGGTTGTCATCGCGGGCAAGCCAAACGCTGGCAAATCAAGTTTGTTAAATGCGTTGTTAAACGAGAATAGAGCTATAGTTAGCGATATTCCTGGGACAACAAGGGATGTAATTGAGGAAAGCTTAAATATAGAGGGTGTTCTTTTCAAGGTTATTGATACTGCTGGTTTGCGGGAAACATATGATATAATTGAGCAGGAGGGAGTTAGAAGAGCGGAAGAACAGTTGAGGAAGGCGGATATGATTTTACTTGTGATAGATTCAACGGATGAGGTTGATGAAAGCGATATGAGGCTTTATCATCGTGTTTTGAATCTTGCGGTAAATGAGTCAAAAAGATGCGTAATTGTTTTCAACAAGGTTGACCTTTTAGATGGAAAGCAAATGCAGATGGAAAAGGTATTTGAGGATTTTCCAGTTGTTCATATATCTGCGTTGACGGGGCTTGGGCTTGATAAGCTTAAGAAGATAATGGTTGAGCAATCTTTCCTTGGAATGAATAGAACTGAGGCAAGCGTTGTTATTACAAATGTAAGACATCGTGATGCGCTTGTTAAAGCAAAGCAAAGCTTGCTTTATGCTTTGAAATCGCTTGAGGAAGGAATGAGTGGAGACCTTGTGGCTGTAGATTTGAGAGCTGGGCTTAATTATCTTGGGGAGATAATCGGGGAGGTGACGACAGAGGATATATTAAATAACATATTCTCAAAGTTTTGCATCGGTAAATAAAAAGTGTTTCACGTGAAACGTTTTTAAAACAAAATCTTTCTTGAAGTGATGATAATAAACCCAACAATAGATGAAATCTACGATGTCATAGTTGTCGGCGGTGGGCACGCCGGAATTGAAGCTGCGCTTGCATCTGCAAGGATGGGAATGAAAACACTTCTTATGACAATGGATATAACCGCAATAGGGCGGATGTCATGCAACCCCGCAGTTGGCGGAACAGCAAAGGGACATCTTGTAAGGGAAATTGACGCTCTTGGTGGAGAAATAGGGAAAATCGCGGATGCAACAGCGATCCAGTATAGAATTTTAAATAAGTCAAAGGGTCCAGCGGTATGGTCCTTGAGAACACAAAATGATCGTGAGCAATATTCTATAGAGGCACGAAGACGTGTGGAAGCTCAAGAAGGGCTTGATATAATGCAGGATGTTGTGACGGAAATTTTTGTTGAAAATGGCAAAGTTGTTGGGATCAGAACTGGGCTTGATATAAAAATTGCATGTAAAGCTCTCATTATCGCGGCGGGAACATTTTTAAATGGCAAGATGTACACCGGGCTTGTAAGCAGAGTTGGAGGAAGATTTGGCGAACCTGCTGCGGTGGGGCTTACTGAATCACTTGAAAAACTTGGCTTTATAAGTGGAAGGTTGAAAACGGGAACGCCCCCGAGAATTGATGCTCGAACTGTTGATTACTCAAAAGTTCAAATTGAACCAGGTGACCCTGATGCTGAACCGTTTTCTTTTCAGACAAAGGAAATTATAAAAGATCAAATCCCGTGTTACTTAACTTATACAAACGAAAAGACGCATAAAATTCTTGAGAAAGGTTTTGATCGTTCTCCGCTTTTTACAGGTTTAATCAAAGGAAGAGGTCCAAGATATTGTCCATCAATTGAAGATAAAGTTTATCGTTTCCGTGATAAGGAAAGACATCAGATTTTCCTTGAACCTGAGGGCAGAAATACGCATGTTATGTATGTTAACGGTTTTTCAACAAGTTTACCCGTTGAAATACAACTTGAAGGGTTGAAAACTATCCCTGGGCTTGAAAATGTTAAGATGCTTCGGCCGGGGTATGCAGTTGAATATGATTTTTTCCCACCACATCAGTTGAAATTAACGCTTGAGACGAAATTGGTTGAAGGGCTCTATTTTGCTGGACAGATAAATGGAACTTCAGGTTATGAAGAGGCAGCAGCTCAAGGGATAATAGCAGGAATAAACGCGGCGCTTAAAATTAAAGGTGAGGGCGAGTTCATTTTAAAACGAAGCGAGGCTTATATAGGTGTTTTAATTGATGATTTAATAAACAAAGGCACAGATGAACCCTATAGAATGTTTACATCAAGAGCTGAATATAGATTGATGTTAAGACAAGACAATGCCGATAGACGCTTGATGAAATATGGATATAAATTTGGTTTAATACCAAGTGATGTTTATCAAAGGTTACTTGAGAAAGAAGAAATGATAAAAGAAGCGCTTTACTTTGTCAAAAACAGAAGCGTTAAACCTTCCGAGGTTAACTCATATCTTGAAAGAATAGGTTCAAAACCGCTTGAACAAAGCGAGAAATTAGATCAGATAATAAAAAGACCCGAGGTCAATATATCTGAGCTTTTTGAACTTGAATCATTTAAATCAGATAATATCTTACAGAAGATTTTGCGGAGGAAGGATGTTTTGAGGCAAGTTGAAATTGAGATAAAATACGAAGGTTATATCCAGAGACAGATTGAGGAGATTGAGAAATTTGAAAAATATGAGGCGATGGAAATCCCTGAAGATTTTGACTATACAAAGGTTAAGTCGCTTTCAACGGAGGCAAGGGAAAAACTAATGAAGGTAAGACCAAGGTCAATAGGGCAAGCATCAAGAATCTCTGGGGTCTCACCTGCTGATATATCTGTGCTGATGGTCTATTTAAAGGGTTAAAAGTGTTTCACGTGAAACACTTTTAAAACTATCCTCAAGTTAAAAGTCGTAATTTTGATGGAATTTGAGGAATTTAGGGAGATATGCAAGTTAAATGGTCTGGAAATTGACGAAGCTAAAGCAAGGCTCTTGCAAAGTTATGTTTCCTTGTTGATAGATTGGAACAGGAAGATAAATTTAATCTCAAGGAAAGAATCTGACATCTGGGGGAGACACATACTTCACAGTATTTCACCTTTATTTAAAATTGAGATTGAATCAAGTTCTTTGATACTTGACCTTGGAACAGGTGGTGGACTACCTGGGATACCGTGGGCAATTTTAAAACAAGATTCAAATTTTATCCTTCTTGACGGGACTTTGAAAAAAGTTGAAGCTGTATCTGATATTATCAAAAAGCTTGGACTTGAAAATGCAAAAGCGGTGTGGGGCAGAGCTGAGGAAATTTCAAAACTGAACGAGTATAGAAATAGATTTGATTATGTAATCTGTAGGGCTGTTGGGGAATTAAAGAAGGTTGTGAAATGGAGTGTTAAATTTTTGAAACCTGAAATTTTCCCTAAAAAGTTCTTGGAAAAAACGGAGTCTAAGTTTTATCTTCACTCTTGCTCTTTAATTGCTTTTAAGGGAGGAGATGTTGAAAGAGAAATTAACGATGCATTTAAAACATCCCTTGTTTCTGAAGTTGATGTTGTTGAGCTCAATTTTCTTGGATTTGAAAGGATAAACTTAGAAGATAAAAAGGTTGTTTTGATGAAATTAACAACAAAGAAGGTATAAAATGGCGAAATCAGGAAAAGAATTATTTGATGAACTTCTGAACCTAACAACTGAACAAAGAAATCCAGCAAGTATGGACATTGATTCAAAGTCAACGATTGAGATTTTAAAAATCATTAATGATGAAGACAAAAAAGTTCCTTATGCGGTTGAGAAGGAAATACCCTACATTGCACAGGCTGTTGAACTTGTCGTTCAAGCATTTAAGCAGGGTGGAAGGTTGATTTATGTCGGCGCTGGAACAAGTGGACGACTTGGGATTCTGGATGCAGCTGAATGTCCGCCAACATTTGGGACAGACCCTGAGATGGTTCAGGGAATAATCGCAGGAGGTCCCAAAGCAGTTTTCAGAGCTCAAGAAGGTGCAGAGGACAGAGAAGAAGATGGAGCAAGGGATATTGAGGCGAAAAATGTAAATGAAAAGGATGTCGTCTGTGGAATAGCCGCAAGTCGTAGAACTCCATATGTTGTAGGGGCTGTGAGGAGAGCGAAAGAGCTTGGGGCTAAGACGATTTTCATAACGACAAATCCAAGAAATCAATTTAATTATCCCTTTGTTGATGTTGCGATATGTCCAGAAGTTGGTCCAGAAGTGATAATGGGTTCAACGCGAATGAAATCCGGAACCGCTCAGAAGTTAATTCTTAATATGATTTCAACAACTGCGATGATCAGGCTTGGGAAGGTTTATGAAAATTTGATGGTTGACCTTCAGATGACGAGTGAGAAATTAAAAGAGAGAGCGAAAAGGGTTGTTATGATTGTTACAGGTGTTGATTATGAAACCGCTGAGAGGTATCTTAAAGAAGCTGGAGGTCATGCAAAAACCGCAATAGTTATGATAAAAACTGGGTGTTCAGCTGAAGAAGCACGGGAAAGATTAAGAAAAGCAGACGGATTTGTGAGAGCAGCAATTGAAGGGAAAACCTTAATTTAAGTTTTGGAAATGGACTTTGTTGAAAGAATTTTTAAAATAGATAAGTTTGAGAGATTAGGCGAATTTCTCAAGAGCAATGATACGATAATAAATTTGAAAAATGTTTCAGGTTCACTTTTTAGTTTTATTGTTGCATATGTGTATCAGAACATAGGGGGGAAAATCATCGTTTTAGTTCAAGATGAAGAATTTGGGCATAAGGTTGCGGACGATCTAAATTTCATCATTGGTGAGAACAAAGTTTTTGAATTTATCCCAGACGAAGATATGCTTGCGGATGATATAGATGTTTTGAAAGTAAAATTTGCGTATGAATATGCACAAGGGGAAAAGATAATTATCCTTTCAGTAAAGCAAATTGATGAAAGAATACCTTTAAGTAAAGAACTTAACTTTTATTCCTTCCCGATCTCGGTTGGAGAGAAAATAAATTATGACCATTTCGTCTCTTATCTTTTAAGAAGTGGATTTGAGAGAAAAAGGTATGTTGAATCAAGAGGGGATTACAGCATAAGGGGAAGCATAGTTGATGTTTTTGGCTTTGTGGGTGAGTATCCTGTAAGAATAGAGTTTTTTGACGATGAGGTTGCCTCAATAAGGGAATTTGATATTTTCACACAGAGGTCGCTTCGTAACTTAAATCGGACGCTGATCGTTCCGAAACTTGTTGATGTGAATGTTGAAATGATTGAAATCTCAAAGTTGCTTAACGATTCTATTTGTATCATTGAGGATATAAACCTTGTAATTCAAGCGCTTGATGAAGATATATTTGAGGGGGTTGAGTTTAAAAAATTAATCAATATCTTGCGACTTGAAGCAGGGAATTTTAGTGGAAATTTGATGGATTTTTCATCAAAGGGACAACCATTTTTTAATAGCAGTATAACTTTATTTTCCGATGAAGTTTCAAGGATGCTCAAAAACGGGTTTGAGGTTTATCTTCTCTGTGATGGGAATGAGCAAATGGAAAGGATGAGGGAACTTGTTGAAGAGACGATGGGGTTTGAGCAAATGGCAAAGATTCATTTTAAAGGGAAATCTCTAAATTTAGGCTTCATCTTAATGAAGGATAAAATCGCTGTTCTTACTGAACATGAGATTTTCAATAGGATCAAGGCGAGAAATTTTCTAAAATACCGAAAATTTAAGGGTATCACACTTCACGAGCTTGAAATGTTAAAGCCGGGTGATTTTGTCGTTCATGTTGATTATGGCGTTGGTAAATTTGTGGGGCTTCAAAAGATAAAGATAAACGGGATTGAACAGGAAGCAGTTCGGCTTGAATATGCTGATGGAGGAATTCTTTATGTGAATTTGAATTATATCAACAGGATAAAAAAGTATCGCGGAGAAGAAGGGGTTGTTCCAAAGTTAAATAAACTTGGCTCGGCTGAATGGGAAAAACTTAAAGAACGAACAAAAGATAGCATTAAAAGGGTTGCAAGAGACCTTATATGGCTTTACGCAAAGCGAAGTTATGTAAAGGGATTTAAATTTTCGCCTGATAATTATCTGCAAAAGGAAATGGAAGCTTCTTTTATTTACGAGGATACACCAGACCAGCGGAGGGCAACAATTGAAGTTAAACAAGATATGGAAAGCGAAAAACCAATGGATAGATTAATATGTGGTGATGTTGGTTTCGGGAAAACAGAGGTTGCCATAAGAGCATCTTTCAAAGCAGTTCTTGATAAAAAGCAGGTTGCGGTGCTTGTCCCAACAACGATCCTTGCCCATCAACATTATAAAACATTTAGGGAGAGATTGAAAAATTATCCTGTCAGAATTGAGGTTCTTTCAAGATTGGTTCCAAGATCAAAGCAATTGAAGATAATTGAAGACATTGAGAAAGGGGATGTTGATATTATCATTGGAACACATAGATTGCTTTCAAATGACATAAGATTTAAAGACCTTGGCTTGTTGATCATAGATGAAGAGCACAGATTTGGAGTTGAAGCGAAGGAGAAGTTGAGGAAAATGAAGGTTAATGTGGATACCTTGACTTTGAGTGCTACTCCGATCCCGAGGACGCTTTATTTTTCGCTTATGGGTGCAAGGGATATGTCAATAATTAACACCCCACCGCCAAATCGTCTTCCGATAATCACAAAGATAATAACTGTTGATTCTCCGAGGTTTAAAGATATCGTTAAAAATGCAATTTATTATGAGATAAGCCGAGGGGGTCAAGTTTATTTTGTGGTTGATAAAATTGTAGAAATTGAGGAGGTGGCTAAATTTTTAAGTGGGATTGTTCCAGAGTTAAAATTTGATGTGGTTCATGGTAAGATGAAGCCATCGGCGATTGAAAAAGTGATGTTGAGATTTCTTGAGCAGAAATTTGATATTTTAATTTCAACGAAGATAATTGAGGCGGGGATAGATATTCCAAATGTGAATACTATTTTCATTTACAATGCGCACACATTTGGGCTTGCTGAAATTTATCAACTTCGTGGGAGAGTTGGGCGTTCAAACAGACAAGCGTATGCTTACCTTATAATACCACCTGTTGAAACGATAGGGACAAATGCAATTCGTAGATTATCCGCAATTGAAGAATTTACTGAACTCGGTTCGGGTTTAAATCTTGCTTTAAAAGATATGGAAATTCGTGGAATTGGAAATTTGTTCGGGAAAGAGCAAACGGGATTTATAAATTCCATCGGTTTTGATCTTTATTGCAGGATTCTTGAGGAAGCGCTTGAAGAATTAAAAGCGCAGGAGTTTAAAGAGATTTTCAAAGATGAAAAAAAGTTGAAGAAAAAATTTGATGCCATCGTTTCTGTTGATGTGAGCGCTTTCATTCCTGATTATTATGTTGATTCTGACTCTGAACGATTCAGCTATTATCAAAAATTGTATGAAGCGGGGAGTTTAGATGAAATTGATGTGATAAGAGATGAGCTTGAAGATAGGTTTGGGAAGTTACCAGAAGAGGTTGAAAATTTGATTTTTGTTTCAAAGATAAAACATTTATGTGAAAAGAATTACATTCAGCGGGTTGAGGTCGGGAGGGAATATGTTGTCGTTATTTTGAGGGAGGAGGTGTTGAATTCGGAAGTTTTCAGGGAAATAGTTGATGTTTTTTCAAGGGGTTCAAATTTGAAGTTTGAAAAAAGAGGCAAGGAAACGAGACTGGTATTAAAGTTTAAATATTCAACTTCGGTGAGGCAAAATCTTGTTAAATTCTATGGTTTGCTTGAGGAGTTATCGGTTCAATTTTCTGATTATGAGAGAAACTTCTCCACCAATCCATAAGGTTTTATCCTCTTCTTTAAATTTGAGGGTTTCATAACCTCTGCTTGATGGAATTAGGTAAATTTCTCCATTTTCGTTTTTATAGTAGCGAATTAATCCTTCGGTGCCTACCACAGCGAAGACAATGCTTCCATTCTTTATATCTGGATTTTGTGTTACTATTGCGATATCTCCTTTGAAAATTCCGTATTTCTGCATCCCATCGTCTGGAACTTCAAGTGCAAATAGAGGTGAATGGGCGAACAATTTGGGGTCAAGCTTGATGGTTCCACTTAAGTTTGCAAACATCATGAAAGGATTTTGAGAGTCAAATGTTGAAACAAGAGGTATTTCTTTGATTTCGTTCGGCGTTTCATTTAGTTTGAAATTGTTGATGTTTATGTTTCTTGATTTGAAGTTTGTCCGCTGTATGTATCCTTTTTTTTCAAGCGCTTTCAAAATTGAATGAGCTGAATTTGTTGATTTAAAGTTAAACTTTTTACATATCTCTCGTATTGTTGGGGGTTTTTGATTTTCAATTGTGTATTTTCTGATGAATTCAAGGACCTGGTTTTGCCTTTTTGTTAATGTTTTTTCCATTCACTTTTCTCCTTTTTTAGGTTTTAACAGAGCTTCTATGATTTGGTTTAATATATTGAACATTTGTTCAAAAATCAAGTCTTGGTTAATTTTACCATTAGAGCCTCTTTTTGTAAAAGCGAAATAACGCATTTGGGCTTGCAAATTGAGGTGAAGGCTTGACTGGAGAATTTAAAAATGTATATTTAAAGTGCAGTGGTAAATTGTGGTGAATTGTGGTAAAAAAATTAAGTTTTTATGTCATCATTTAAAGGAAGTTACATATACGCAGTGGACGAGAAAGGGCGAGTGAGCATCCCGGCGAGGATGCGTAAGTATCTTTCGCCAGAGGCAAATGAAACTTTTGTGATCACAAGGGGCACTGAGACTTGCCTTTTTCTGTTTCCGCTTGATGAATGGGAAAAGCTTGAGAAAAGATTAAAAGAGCTGAACACATTTAATCCACAGCATCGGTTGTTAGTTAGAATTCTTTTGATGTGGGCTGTTGAGGTCACGCTTGACAACCAATCAAGGATAATGATTCCAAAAAATCTTCTTGAGTTTGCGAAAATTGATAAAGAGGCACTTATAATTGGTGCTCTTGATAGAATTGAGATATGGAATCCAGAGGTCTTTAATGAATATGTTAATACTCAACCTGAAAGTTATGAAAGCATTGCAGAAAAAGTTTTGGGAATGAAATGATGGAGAAAGTTTTTCACATACCTGTGATGGTTGATGAGGTGATGAAATTTTTGATAACGAGGGACGATGGGATTTATGTTGATGGAACTATTGGAGGTGGAGGTCATAGCGAGGAAATTTTAAAGAGGACGAATGCAAAAGTTATAGGTTTTGATATTGATCCGGAGGCGGTGAAATTTGCAAGTGAGAGGTTGAAAAGTTTTGGGGAAAGGATTTTGATCCTTAACAAAAATTATGCAAGTGTGAAGGAAAGTTTGAAAGAAATTGGTGTGGAAAAAATAACAGGTTTTTTGCTTGATCTCGGGGTTTCATCTTTTCAGCTTGACCATGGTGGCGGTTTTAGTTTCAGATTTGATGATAAACTTGATATGAGAATGGACAGAGGCTATGAGTTGACAGCTGAATATATCTTGAACAATTATTCTGAAAGGGAAATATCTGATATAATTTTCAGGTTTGGGGAAGAGCCAAGGGCAAGGGCGATAGCAAGGGAAATTGTAAGATATAGGCAGAGAAAAAGGATAGAAACGACCGGCGAGCTTGTGAAGATAATTGATAAAGTTGCAAGCAAAAAATATAGATTAAAAGTTCTTGCAAGGGTCTTCCAAGGTTTAAGAATAGCTGTGAATAAAGAACTTGACAATTTAAAAATTGCGCTTGACTCCGTGATTGATATTATTGAGAGGGGTGGGAGGATTGTTGTTATCTCTTATCATTCACTTGAAGATAGAATTGTGAAGGCATTTTTCAAAAGCAATGAAAGAAGATGTATTTGTCCGCCTGATGTTTCAGAGTGTAGATGTGGGAAAGTTCAAGTGATAAAAATTCTCACGAAGAAACCTGTCGTTCCAAGTGAAAGAGAGATAAGTTCAAATCCAAGGGCGAGGAGTGCGAAGTTGAGAGCTGGAGAAAAAATTTTTGAATTTTCATGAGTAAGGAAAAAGATAAAATAACTGGAGCGAAGATTTTTATTTTTCTTTTATTTGCTGGCTTGATAACGGTTGTGTATATATGGAATTCTTTCATTGTTGATAGAAGAGCTGATGAGATTGTTAAACTTGAAAGAAGGCTTGAACAGTTGAAAATGGAGAAATTGCTTCTTGAGGCGAGGTATGAAAAGCTTGTTTCGGTAAATTATATCGTTCCGTATGCAAGGCAAAATCTCGGGCTTACTTTCCCGAAGGTAAACTCAAAAGAAATTGTGATAAGGAAGTGAGTTTTGAAGTTAAAAATAATGCTGGAAAAGATTTTGGGATTGTTTTTAAAAGTAGGTTGAACTTTTTGTTTTACCTTTTCATCGTGTTTATTGTATTTATTGTGTTGAGACTTTTAAAGGTTCAGATTTTTGACCACAGGTATTATGTTTCCCTTTCAAATGTTCAGTATTACACAAAGATAACTTTACCAGCAAAGCGTGGTTTGATATTTGATAGAGAAGGGCGGATTCTTGTGACAAATCATATTGTAGCGGATATCGGTGCGGACCCATTTTATTTGAAGAAAATTGGTGCAAATGTGGATAAAGTTGCGGATAAGCTTGTGAGAATTTTTGGGGGTGAGAAAAGAGATTATCTCGAAAAATTGCGAGAAAGTGATAAAAGATTTATCTGGCTTGTTAAGAACGCAACATCCGAAGCAATTGCTAAATTTGATGAATTTGTGAACGGTTTGAGGTCACGCCGAGAAAAGGAGATTTATCGGGGGATAATTAAAATTGAGAAGTTTAAGAGATATTATCCGTATGATAATCTTGCAAGCCATGTGCTTGGAGCTGTTAATAGCGATGGTGAAGCTTTGATGGGGATTGAACTTGAATTTGATAAAATTTTAAGAGGGGAAAATGGTTTTATGAAATTGACGAGAGATGCGCTTGGTGATGTGAAGGCGTCGGTTGAGATTGAAAAAGTTGAGCCAATTGATGGGTATAATTTAAAATTGACGATAGATGTTGGCGTTCAAACGATAATTGAAACGGAGCTTGAGAAAGCGGTAAAAGAATTTAAAGCAAAAAGTGGGGTTGTAATAGTTGTTGATCCGTGGACTGGGGATATACTTGGGCTTGCGAATTATCCAAATTTTAATCCAAATAATTATTGGTTATTTGATTCGGAAAGATTCAAAAATAGAGCAATCATTGACGCTTTTGAACCAGGCTCAACATTTAAAATTGTTCCAGCTTCGCTTTTACTTGAGAAGGATCCGTCAAAGTTAAATTTAAAAGTGGATGTTGAAGGAGGTAAAAGCATCATACGAGGGGTTAGGGTAATTGATTTTAAACCCAATAGTTTTTTGAGTTTTAGGGAGGTTTTGAAGTATTCAAGTAATATAGGGATGGCGAAGCTTGGGCTTGAGCTTGATAAAATTGAATTTTATAGGCATATCAAAAACTTTGGTTTCGGGACTTATACTGGCATTGAGCTTCCTGCGGAAGCACGAGGGGAGGTAAAAGTGCCTGATAAATGGTCTCCTGCGACAAAAATTTACATGTCTTTCGGGTATGAATTGAGGGCAACAGCACTACAGATTGCAATGGCTTATGCGAGTATTGCAAACGGGGGAATTCTGTTTAAACCAAGAATAGTAAAGGAGATAATCAATTCAAGGGGTGAAGTTGTCAAGAGTTTTCCAGTCGTCAAAATCAGAAGGGTTATTTCAGAGTCAACGGCGAAGGTTTTAACAGATATACTTGAAGAAGTTGTAAATGAAGGCACTGGGGTTCAGGCAAAAGTTGAAGGTTTAAGAATTGCTGGGAAAACTGGCACAGCGCAGATGTATGAGTTCGGTTTTTATTCAAAATCACATTATCGTGCTTCATTTGTTGGGTTTTTCCCTGTTGATAAACCAAAATATGTATGCTTTGTCATGCTTGAATCACCCGAGAAAAACTATGCTGGTGGAATCGTTGCAGCGCCTGTTTTTAGAAGAATCACGGAACAGTTAAGCAATTTATCTCCAATTGAGTTTGAACCAGGTAGAAAAGATTTCACTGCTGGTAAAAGCGAGAAAATATCATTTTTAGAAAAAACAGAGACAGAAAATGTTGAAAGTGTTAATTTGATGCCCAATTTAAAAAATTTAAGCATTCGTTCTGCGCTTGAGAGAATTTCATCCTTTGATCTAAAAGTTAGCATTGTTGGGTCTGGTATAGTTGTTGAGCAAAACCCAAAGCCAGGAACAAAGATAAAACCTGGGATGGAATGCGTTCTTTACTGTCGGGATGATTTAAAAGTAAGTTGGAACGAAAGATGAATCTTTCCAGAATTTTAAAATATCTTAAGGTTAAGAGATTCGTTGGTGATGAAAATCTTGAGATAAAGGGTATTGCTTATGACTCCCGTGTGGTTAATGAAGGGGATCTTTTCGTTGCGATAAAAGGCTTAAATGTTGATGGGCATAGATTTATTCCAGAGGCTGTGCTTTCTGGTGCGGTTGCAGTTGTGCTTGAAGATGATGTGATAGAAGATAGTTATTTTGTTGAAAGAGGAGTTGCGAAGGTTGTCGTTGCTGATTCAAGGAAAGCACTTGCGCTCATTTCGTCTGCGTTTTACGATTTCCCGTCGCAAAAGTTAAAGCTTATAGGTGTAACTGGAACGAATGGGAAAACAACGACAACCCATCTTATTAAATCAATTCTTGAATCATCTGGTTTAAAAACTGGTTTAATTGGGACGATAAACTATGTAATTGAAGATGAGATAATCCCAGCTGGACAGACAACGCCAGAGTCAGCTGAAATTAATATGTTTTTGAGCAAGATGATTGAAAGAGGGATTTCGGCGTGTGCAATGGAAGTTTCATCACATGCTTTGGCACTTGATCGTGTTTATGGTCTTGATTTTGATGTCGGTGTTTTTACAAACTTAACACAAGATCATCTTGATTTTCATCGGACATTTGAGGCGTATTTACAAGCAAAGAAAATTTTGTTTGATTCATTAAAGCAATCTGCTTATGCAATTTACAATATTGATGATCCAAACGGCGAAAGAATTGTCGCTGATACAAAAGCGATGAGATTATCTTATGGAAAGAGCGAAAGAGCAGATATCAAGGTTAAGGATGTGAGGTTGGGTTTTGAGGGGACATATGTTGTTATTCAAACACCAACGGAAAATGCACTTGAGATAAATTCAAAATTAATTGGTGAGTTCAATGTTTATAACATTCTTTCTGCAGTTGCGGTCGGTTATGTTCTTGGAGTTGAACATGAAGATATAAAAAAGGGGATTGAAAAACTTGAAAATGTCAAGGGGAGATTTGAAAGGATGATTTCGCCAGATGGTTATACTGTGATAATTGATTATGCACATACACCCGATGCGCTTGAAAAATGTATTGATACGATTTTGAAATTGAAGGAACAATCTGGCGGAGGAAAACTGATAACTGTTTTTGGATGTGGTGGTGATAGGGATAAAGGTAAAAGACCAATAATGGGAAGAATTTCAACCGAGAAAAGTGATATCACAGTTATAACTTCGGATAATCCAAGGTTTGAAGATCCTGAAAAAATCATATCTGATATTCTTGAGGGGGTAAAGATAAATTCGGTTTATTACATTTTTGTTGACCGTAAGGAAGCAATTTGGAGGGCGCTTGAGATGGCAGAGAAAGGCGATATAGTTTTGATTACTGGGAAAGGGCATGAGGAGTATCAAATAGTAAGGGATGTAAAAATTCCATTTAGCGATAGTCAGGTTGTTTTGGAGTTTTTTCAAACTAAAAGAAAGGTATAAAGTTGAGTTTAAGTATTAAGCACATAGAAGGCATGGGTTTTGTTTCTGCGATGAATTTGAGAAAGATTGAAGGGAAGAGGATTGTCGGAGTTTCAACTGATTCAAGGAGGATAAGGAAAGGCGAGATATTTTTTGCGATAAAGGGAGAAAAATTTGATGGTCATGATTTTGTTAAATCTGCTTTTAGAAAGGGTGCTGTTGCTTGCGTGGTTAATTCTGAATGGTTTGAAAAAAATGTGGGGAAATTCAAAGGGAAGGTTTTAATTGCTGTTGATGATACTTTAAAAGCGCTTGGCAGGCTTGCGAATGCTTATAGGAAAGATTTTGACATTCCAATAATTGCCATTGCTGGGAGTAATGGTAAAACAACTACGAAAGAGATGGTAGCGTCGGTTCTCGGGCAAAGATATAGAGTTTTAAAATCGGAGGGAAATCTTAATAATCAAATTGGTGTTCCGCTGACGCTTTTCAAACTTAGAAAAAGACATCAAATTGCGGTGGTTGAGTTTGGGACGAATCATTTTGGCGAGGTTAGATATTTGTGTGAAGTTGCAGAGCCAAATTATGGTTTGATAACGAACATAGGACGGGAGCATATTGAATTTTTTGAAAACCTTGAGGGGGTTGCAAGGGAAGAAGGTTCGCTATTTGATTATCTTTATGAGAGAAAGGGATTTGTTTTTGTTAATGTTGATGATGTGTATTTAAAGAAGATGGGTGAAAAATTTAAAGACAAAATCACATTTGGCTTTTCGGAAGATGCGGATGTTAAAGGGGAAATAATTGAATTTGATTCGCTTGCAAGATTTAAATTTAAAGTCAAATTCAATGGAAAGGAGCAAGTTTTGAAACTGGCAATTCCAGGCGAGCATCTTGTGATGAATGCACTTTGTGCGTTTGCGGTTGGATTAAAGTTTGGGGTTCCGCTTTCGCTTATTAAGAAGGCTTTGCAATCTTATAAACCATTTTCAAAGCGGATGGAAGTCGTGAAGATAAAAGGGATAACGGTGATAAATGACACATACAATGCAAATCCTGATTCCATGGTGGCGTCACTTAAAACGCTCGTGCAGATAAAATGTTCGGGTAAAAGAATCGCGGTGCTTGGTGATATGCTTGAACTTGGATCATATTCCGAGGAGGCACATAGGGAAGTTGGTCGGAAGGTGGCTGAGTTTGGAATTGATTATTTATTTACTTATGGTTCAGCTATGCACTATGCTTATGAGGTTGCTTCTAGTTTGATAAAACATGCGATGCATTTTGACGATAAGGATCTGCTTGTTTATCATCTTTTTGAGGTGGTGGGGAAAGGAGATGTAATTCTTGTAAAAGGTTCAAGAGGTATGCAAATGGAAGAAGTGGTTGAAAAATTTATAAAACTTATAGGGGCTTGAGGTAATGTTATATTATCTTTTTGATTGGATAAATAGGTTGTATGCACCTCCTGGATTTGACGCCTTCAGGTTCATAACATTTAGAAGTGGTCTTGCTGTGTTAACTTCTTTGATTATTTGTTTCTGGTTTGGACCGAAGATAATTAATAAATTGAAGGAGAAACAAATTGGTGAGATGGTTCGTGAGGATGGACCCGAAAGACATAAGGCTAAGGCGGGAACCCCAACGATGGGTGGTTTAATAATTCACCTTGGGATTCTTGTGCCGATTTTGTTATGGGGGGATTTGAAAAATATGTATGTTTGGCTGATAATTCTTGTCACGATTTGGCTTGGAATCGTTGGTTTTATTGATGATTATCTCAAGGTTGTTAAGAAATATCCGAAAGGTTTGATTGCAAGGTATAAGTTGATAGGACAAATAAGCATTGGTTTAATTGTTGGAGTTATACTTTATAATTCGCCCGAATTTGATGGGATAGAAACTATAACGACATTACCGTTTATAAAGAATTTGAATTGGGATTATGTTTATTGGTGGATTTATATTCCCGTTATCGTTTTTATAATAACTGCGACATCAAACGCTGTGAATTTAACAGACGGGCTTGATGGGCTTGCAATTGGAACTGTTGGGATTGCTGCTTTAACGCTTACGGTTATGGCTTATGTTTCGGGACATATTGAGTTCAGTAGATATTTAAGTATAGTTTATCTTCGTGGTTCTGGAGAGCTTTCCGTTTTTCTTTCTGCACTTGTTGGTGCATCACTGGGGTTTTTATGGTTTAATGCTTATCCGGCACAGGTTTTTATGGGGGATACTGGCTCGCTCGCACTTGGTGGAATAATTGGTGCGGTTTCAGTGATGATAAAGAAAGAACTTTTGCTTCCGGTCTTCGGTGGCATTTTCGTTATAGAGACATTGAGCGTGATAATTCAGCGTCTTTATTTTAAGTATACAAAGAGAAAATATGGTGAAGGGAGAAGAGTTTTCAAAATGGCGCCAATTCATCACCATTTTGAACTTCTTGGGTGGGATGAACCAAAGATTGTGATAAGGTTTTATATCATCGCAATAATTTTTTCAATTTTAAGCTTGGTCACATTTAAAATTAGATGAAAAATTTTATGAGTTTGACAGCTCAAAGTATCAGTGGCAAAAGAATCAGCGTGATTGGAGGAGCAAGAAGTGGTCTTGCGGTGGCAAAGCTTCTTAAAAAACTTGGTGCGGATGTTTTGATAAGTGATATGAAAAATATTGAGGAAATAAAGTATGTTAAGTTTACAACAGATGAGCTTAGTTCGCTTGGGATAAGATATGAATTTGGTGGACATAGTGAGAAGGTTTATGATTGTGATTTCATGGTGATAAGCCCTGGTGTTCCATCAAACGCGCCTGTTGTTAAAAGAGCGATAGAACTTGGGGTTAAAGTATGGAGCGAGATTGAGGTTGCGTCTTGGTTTTGTAGGGCGCCAATTGTTGCTGTGACCGGGACAAATGGAAAAACAACGACGACAAGTTTGATTGGACATATTTTCAAAACCGCTGGGTTTAAAACAATCGTAGCTGGAAATATCGGGACACCATTTTCGGATTTCGCCCTTGATGCAACTGAAGATAGCGTTGTAGTTCTTGAAGTGAGCAGTTTTCAACTTGATCATATTGAAAGTTTTAAACCCAAAGTGGCAGTTTTATTGAATATAACCCCTGATCATCTTGATAGGTATGATTCATTTGGCGATTATGTCATTTCAAAGTTTAGAATCTTTAAAAATCAAAAAGAGGATGATTTCGCAGTTTACAATTATGATGATGAAATAGTTCAGCCGTATGTTGAAGGTTTGGATGTTGTAAAGTTACCTTTTAGCGTTGTGGAAAAGTTGCCGTGTGGTGCATTTATTGAGGATGATCATATTGTCTTAAGCTATAAAAATAAAAAAGAGAAAATTTTAGAGATGAGGGAGCTAAAAATAAGGGGAATTCACAATGTTTACAATTCCCTTGCTGCTGCTCTTGCAGCGAGGGCAATGGAAGTAAAAGATGAAATAATAAGGGAAAGCTTACGAAGTTTTGAGGGGGTTGAACATCGGCTTGAGTTTGTCCGTGAGATAAATGGTGTTAAGTTTATCAATGATTCAAAGGCTACAAATGTAAATTCTCTATGGTATGCGCTTGAAAGTTTTGATGAACCGATAATTTTAATTGCTGGGGGAAGGGATAAGGGAAATGATTACTCAAAAGTTTATGATCTTGTGAAAAGAAAAGTTAAACTGATAATTGCGATAGGTGAGTCAAGGGAAAAGATTTATAACGAGTTTAAGAACTTAACCAAAGTCGTCAAGGTTGATTCAATGGATGAGGCTGTGAAAAAAGCTTATGAGGAGGCTAATCCTGGGGATGTTGTTTTGCTTTCGCCTGCATGTGCAAGTTTTGATATGTTCAGGGATTATGAGCATAGGGGAGAGGTTTTTAAGAAACTTGTGAATGAGTTGAGATGAAAAAATCGGAACAACAACATATTGATAGGATTTTGTTTTTGCTTGTTACCACTTTGATGTTTATCGGGCTTTTGGTTGTCTTTTCTTCAACGCTTTATATCGCAAGTTCAAGATATAATTCCGTAAGTTATTTTCTTGAAAAGCATTTTCTTAGGGTATTGCTTGGATTTGTAGTTATGGTTTTATTTGCTGTGTTTGTTGACTACAGGAAAATTAGAGAGTATGCACTTTACATTTTCATTACTGTGTTAATTTTATTGATTCTTGTTTTGATATTCGGTAAGGGGAATGCGACAAGATGGCTTTCAATTGGTCCGATAAATTTTCAAGTTTCAGAGTTTGCAAAAATTGGAATGATGATTTACCTTGCGTATTTGATTGAAAAGAATCGTGGGAGAATTACCGATTTTAAATTTGGTTTTTTCCCTTTGTTTTTTGTTGTTGCGCTTGTATCTGGACTTGTTTTATTGCAGAAAAGCTTTACAATGTCATTTTTGATTTTTGTTTCAGGTATCATTTTGATTTTTCTTGCTGGTGTTAAGGTAAAGCATCTTGCGATTATGTTATCAATAAGTTTTCCTGTGATTGTTCTTTTTTTTATAATTGAGCCATACAGATTACAAAGATTGCTTGCCTATATTGATCCTGGAGGTGCATTGGGTAGGGTTAGATATCAGGCGTTGCAGGCTTTGATCGGGCTCGGGACTGGCGGTTTATTTGGGGTTGGTCCTGGGCATAGCAGGCAGCGTGAGTTTTATCTACCGCTTGCGTATGATGATTATATATTTTCAATTTTTGGTGAGGAATATGGCTTTATTGGTTCATTGTTTTTGATTTTTATCTTTTTTGCCTTTTTTTATCGTGGAATTAGAATTGCAAAATATGCTATTGATGATTTTGGGAAATTTCTTTCTGCTGGGATTACATTTTTGATTTTTCTGACGGCGCTTGTTCATATTGGAGTTGTTTCGGGGCTTTTGCCCCCGACGGGAATACCTCTTCCGTTTATAAGTTATGGTGGTAGCGCGATGATTTCAAATTGTATTGGAGTGGGTATATTGCTAAACATTTCAAAGCAAATTAAACATTGAGATGGTAAGGGTAATGTTTGCAGGTGGTGGAACTGGAGGACATATTTTCCCAGGGATAGCGCTTGCAGATGCGATTAAAAAAATTGAACAAAATGCTGAGATAATTTTTGTTGGCACGAAAGGAAGGATTGAATCAAGAGTTGTTCCAAAAGCAGGGTATAAGTTTGTGCCCATTTGGATTTCAGGTTTCAGGCGTTCACTTGATCCAAGAAATTTGCTTTTCCCGTTAAAGCTTGTTGTAAGTTTAATTCAATCTTTTTTTATTCTGAAAAAGTTCAAACCTGATGTTGTTGTTGGGACTGGTGGATATGTAAGTGGTCCTCCAGTTTTTGTTGCTTCTTTAGCTGGCATCCCAACGCTAATTCAAGAACAGAACAGTTATCCAGGGATCACAACCCGTCTTCTTTCGTCGCTTGTTGATGAGGTTCATATAAGTTTTGATATAACTCGTAAGTATTTGAAAAGGAAAGATAATGTTTTTCTCTCTGGGAATCCTGTAAGAAGTAATCTAAAAATTTATCCAAAGGATGAGGCATTGAGATTCTTTGGGTTAGATATAGGGAAGAAAACATTATTTATTTTTGGTGGCAGTGCTGGAGCAAGGTCAATAAATCAAGCGGTGCTTGAGGTAATTGATGAACTTATCAGTGAGGGAATTCAGGTAATATGGCAAACAGGGGCTCTTGATTTTGAAGATATTAAAAAAAGGTGTGAAGGTAAAGTTGGGGTGAGGGTTTTTAAATTTATAGATGAAATTGATTATGCTTATTCTGCCTGTGATCTTGTTTTGTGCAGGGCTGGGGCAACGACGATATCTGAAATTACATATTTTGGTGTTCCATCAATCCTTGTTCCGTATCCGTTTGCGACCGCAAATCATCAATATGAAAATGCAAGAGTTTTATTTGAAAATGGAGCTGGTGAAATTTTGCTTGACGCAGAATTAAAGTCAAAATTAAAGGAAAAAATTTTTAAATTGATCAATGATGATGAAAAGCTTCAAATGATGAGAGAAAAAGCGAAGGCGCTTTCTAACCCAAATGCAAGTGAATTAATTGCAAAATCAATTTTAAAATTGGCAAGGAAGAAAAATGTTCAGCACGGTTAAGAAAATACACTTTGTTGGAATTGGTGGAATTGGAATGAGTGGTATTGCGGAGATTTTGATTGACCAAGGTTTTAAGGTCACAGGTTCAGATAAACAATTGTCCGAGATTACGCAAAGGCTTGAAAATCTTGGGGCGAAAATTTATCAAGGTCATGCCCCAGAACATGTTGAAGATGATGTTGATGTTGTCGTTTATTCTTCCGCCGTAAAGATGGATAATCCAGAAATTCAGGAAGCGATGAGAAGAAAAATCCCAGTGATAAGAAGGGCTGAGATGCTTGCGGAGCTTATGAGATTGAAGTATGGGATTGGTATAGCTGGAACGCATGGGAAGACGACGACAACATCAATGGTTGGACTTGTTTTAATTGAAGGTGGCTTTGATCCAACGGTTATTGTAGGTGGAGTTCTTCGTGACCTTGGTGGGACAAACGCACGGCTCGGGCATGGAAATTTTATTGTCGTTGAAGCTGATGAATTTGATAGGTCTTTTCTTCAACTTACCCCAACGATTGCGGTCATAACAACGCTTGAAGCTGAACATCTTGATTCTTATGGGAACATTGAGGAATTAAAATCTGCCTTTGTTGATTTTGCCAATAAAGTCCCGTTTTATGGTTTTGTTGTCCTTTGCCTTGATGAGCCAATGATTCAAGACATAATGCCGCTAATAAAAAAGAGAGTTATAACCTACGGATTGAATGCTCAAGCAGATATTCAAGCTGTTGAGCCAGAGTTTAAAGAAAGAAGCTCATCTTACAATTTGATTTATAAGGGCAAAAATTATGGAAGGATAAACCTGCAAGTCCCAGGGCTTCATAATGTTAAAAATTCTCTTGCAGCGATTGCAGTTGGTATGGAACTCGGGATTGAGTTTGAAATAGTAAAAAGCGCTGTTGAAAAGTTTAAAGGTGTTTACAGACGCTTTGAAATAAGAGCTGAGGTTAACAATGTGATGGTCGTTGATGATTACGCTCATCATCCGACGGAAATAAAGGCGGTTCTTCAAGCAGCGAAAGACGGTTGGAAAAGAAGGGTTATAGCTGTATTTCAACCGCATCTTTATTCAAGGACAAGAGATTTTTATCAGGAATTTGGACGTTCTTTTTTTAACGCGGATGTTTGTGTTATAACCGATATTTATCCAGCGAGGGAAGAGCCAATTGAAGGTGTGACCGGTGAATTGATTGCAAATTCAGCGAGAAATTTCGGTCATAAGGAAGTTCATTATGTTCAAAATAAGGAAGAAATCCCAAATTATGTTTTAAAACTTGTTAAGCCTGGAGATATGGTCGTATTTATGGGAGCTGGTGATATAACAAGAATATGCGGCGATTTTATTAAAAAACTTAGTGACTCCTTCAAAGATGATAAATCTTGAAGAGATAAGAAAAATAGTTAAAGGTAAAATTTTGATCAACGAACCGCTTGCGAAGTATTCAACATTCAAGATAGGCGGACCGGCTGATTTATATATTGAGCCAAAAGATGTTGATGAACTTTTGAGATTGATACGATATCTTAAAGAGAAGGATATTGATTTTGTAATTCTCGGAAATGGAAGTAATGTTTTGATAAGTGATGCAGGTTTCAGGGGTGCGGTTATAAACCTTGAGGCTGGTTTGAATTTTATAAGAGTTGAAGGTGAATGTGTTATCGCAGGGGCTGGCGTTAAACTTGCAAAGTTTGTTGATTTCTGTATTGAAAATGGCTTTCGTGGAGTTGAAATGCTTGCAGGAATTCCAGGGACATTGGGAGGAGCTATAGTTATGAACGCAGGGGCTTATTCTGGTGAAATTTCAGATTATCTTATTGATGTAGATGTTATAAGAAATTTGGAACTCATTAGGTTGAACAAAGAGGATTGTGGGTTTGGATATAGAACTTCAGGTTTAACTAAAGATGTTATCGTTCAGGCGAGATTTAAATTCCCTTATGGTGATGTTAATGAGATGAGAAGGGTAAGGCGTGAAATTTTGATCAAGCGAAATCAAACGCAGCCTGTTAATTTCCCAAATGCAGGAAGCATTTTCAAGAATCCACCTGGAAATTATGCTGGCAAATTAATAGAGGAGGCAGGGTTGAAAGGAGTTCAAATTGGCGATGCTCAAATCTCCGAAAAACATGCAAATTTCATCATCAATAAAGGTAATGCAACCGCAAGCGATGTCCTTGAATTGATAAAACTTATACAGGATAAAGTTTATGAAAAATTTGGGATAAAACTTGAACTTGAAGTTAGATTAATTGGGTTTAAGGAAGAAGAAATTCAAAATTTGGTATGAGGTTGGTTGAAAGAGAAATAAAAATGTGGACGCTTTTAATTTTTATCGGCTTTATGCTTGTCCTGGTTTTTGGAGCAATGAACTGGCGTGAAAACAGAGTGGTAAATAAAATAATTGTTAAGGGGAACAAAGTGATACCTGATGAAAAAATAACCGATCTTGCTGATGTTAAGTTGGGTGTTAAAATTTCGGAGATTAACTTAGCCCAGATAAGAAGAAAAGTTGAGAGATATAGTTTTATAAAATATGCTGAAGTTTACACGAATTTGCCAGATGTACTTTTCATAGAGGTGCTTGAGAGAAAGCCTATTGCTATGACAATATATGGAGGCAGAATTTATTACATTGATTTAGATGGCAAGATTATCCCATTTGACGAGGTCGGAAGGATATTTGCGGTTCCTTTATTAAGCGGGATAAATTACAAACCGGTAAATCTCAATTCGGATACAATTGGGCAGATAAAAAAGCAATTTGAACTTATCAAAAATGCAATTGATGAAAAAGTTTATGATTTGATCTCTGAGGTTAGATTTGAAAATGGTGAATTTATCCTTTTTACATCAGAAGGTGCGGTTATGGTTTTTCTCGGTGGGGATAAAATTGGAGAGAAACTCATCCTGTTAAGGGAATTTTGGACTCAGGTTGTTCCAGAGCGTGGTTATCCTATTTACATTGATTTAAGATATGATGAAAAGTTATATGCGAAATTCAATTAAAAAATTGGGAATCGGTTATGGCGCAGATAATAGTTGGGCTTGACATAGGGACAAGTAAAGTTTGTGCACTTGTTGCATCAGTTGAAGAAAATGGAGATGTTAACATTCTTGGGCTTGCGAAAAGCCCGTGTGATGGGTTTATTCGTGGCGGGATATTTAACATTGATACTATATCCAGAGCGATACGGAATGTTATAAGCATGGTTGAAAATCAATCTGGCGAAGCTGTAAAAAAGGTTATCGTTGGCGTTGCTGGAAGTGATATTAAAGGGATTTTAAGTACGAGCGTGATCACAACTCGGGCTCCGAATCATGAGATCACTAAAGAAGATGTTGCACGCTTAATCCAGGATGCGAAAAATGTGCGGTATCCATCCGATAAGATTATTTTACATACATTGCCTCAGGAGTTCAAGGTTGATGGCATTGAGCACATAAAAGATCCTATCGGGATGATTGGGATAAGGGTTGAAGCAACGGTTCATATTGTGACTGCTTCTGTATCTTTAATTGAAAATTTCAGAAGAACTGTTAACAGAGCAGGTCTTGAAGTTGAAGAGTTTGTTTTTCAACCTCTCGCTTCTGCGTATTCGGTGCTTGAACCCGAGGAAATAGAAATCGGCGTAGCCTTAATTGATATTGGTGCCGGGACAACTGATGTCGCAGTTTTTGAAGATGGGATACTAAGATATACTGGAAGTTTGCCAATAGCTGGGGAGAGAATAACAGGAGATATAAGAAAAGCTTTTAGAATTCAAAAATATCTCGCTGAGGAATTAAAAGTAAAGGAAGGATATGCTTATTTAGATGCTATCACAGAGGATAAAAGCATTATAGTTCATGGGATTGGTAGCAGGGAGCCTTTTGAAATTACAAGAAGCATGCTTTGTCAGGTGATCCAACCAAGAGTTGAGGAGATATTTGAGATTCTTTATGAAGAGCATTTGAGAAAGCAAGGTTTTGCGAGAAGTTTGTCAGCTGGGATTGTTTTGACTGGTGGAACTGCTCTTTTGAAAGGGATAGTTGAGTTGGCAAGTAAAAAGTTTGAAATGCCCGCTCGCTTGGGGATCCCAACGAAAGGATTTGCAGGAGGATTTTTAGAGGAAGTTCAAAATCCAATTTATTCAACCGCTGCAGGTTTAGTTTTATATAAAGCTGAGGAAATTAAACAAGGAATGAAAAGCAAAGGAAGTGTTATTAATGAGACGGTGAAAAAGTTAAAAGATTTTTTCAAAACAATTTTTGGTTAAAAAACTAACTTTGGAGGCTGCCGTGATAACTTTAGCTGAGGGTTCAGAACAATCGTCAAATACTGGAGCCAGGATAAAAGTTGTTGGAGTTGGAGGATGTGGGTGTAATGCAATTAACAATTTAATTAAAAGGGGAATCACGGGCGTTGAGCTTATCGGGATTAACACCGACTTACAATCATTAACCGAGTGTAAAGCACCAATCAAAATTCAGGCGGGTAAAAGTTTAACCAAGGGACTTGGTGCTGGCGCAAAACCTGAAACTGGAAGAAAAGCAGTTGAAGAGGTGCAGGATGAAATTGAAAAATATCTTCAAGGAAGTGATCTTGTCTTTGTCACGGCTGGAATGGGTAAAGGAACAGGGACAGGAGGAGCCCCGATAGTGGCCAACATTGCCAAAAGCTTAGGAGCTCTCGTAATTGGAATAGTTTATACTCCATTTAGTTATGAAGGTAGCGCAAGAATGAAAATAGCGGAAGATGGTTTGAAAAATCTTAGGGAATCAGTTGATACTCTAATTGTCATAAGCAATCAAAAATTGCTTGCACTTGCCGGAAATTCGGATATACTTTCAGCAATTGAGTATGGAAATGAAGTTCTTAATAACGCTGTTCGTGGTATAACCGATATAATAATAAAGCCGGGAATAATTAATGTTGATTTTAATGATGTTAAAACTATAATGCGAGATATGGGAGATGCGCTTCTTGGAACGGGGTCTGCGAGAGGTGAACACAGAGCAACCGAAGCTTCGCAAAAGGCAATATCTAATCCATTGGTTGAAGGTCTCTCAATAGTTGGTGCAAAGGGTGTTCTAATTAACATCGTTGGGAGTAAAGTTACACTTAAAGAAGTTGAAGATGCAATTAAAGTTATAACTGATAAAACAGGAGAAGATGTGAATTTAATTTATGGTGTTGTCCTTGATAATTCAATGAACGATGAAATTATGGTCACCGTTATCGCAACTGGTCTTGGTGTGCCAACTTATCCGACGAAAAAAACACCACCTCACCCTTCTAAAAAAATAACCCCGGTTTATGATAGATCGGAAGATACCTCACGCACTGAAAATTTGAATGTGCCTGCATATATCCGCAGAGGAGTTATTCTTAACATAAATAAATCCGATATTCATAATGCTAAAGACGCAAAAGATGATGAAGATGATAATCCAACATTTTTAAAACAAGTTATGGATTAAACAATGAAACTTACTAAATCCGAATTAGAAAATAGATTGAAAAACTTAAACGGCTGGGTTTATAGCGAGACAAGTGATGCGATCGTTAAAGAATTTAAATTTAAAGACTTTCGTGAAGCGATGGCTTTTGTGTTAAGAGTTGCATTTGAAGCGGAAAAGCTTGATCATCACCCGGACATTTTTATTTCATATAATCGTGTTAATCTTTCCTTAAGAACTCATAGTGAAAATGGTGTAACCGAAAAGGATTTTAAGATAGCGGAGAAAATTGACAAAATTGAGTAAGTTGATTATATAAAATTCTTCCACATCATTGAGCCGATCGGTTTATTTGAACGCTGATTATATTTTGCACTTTTCTTTTTGTTATATGGTGTTAGAATTTCACCAGAGATTTCAAAGTAGATCAATTGTCCGATCGGCATTCCCGCATAAATTCTAACAGGTTGCTTGACTGAGATTTCAAGTGTCCAATGGTTGCAATATCCAGCGTCGCCTTTGCCGGCGGTTGAATGAATATCTATCCCAAGTCGTCCAACGCTTGACTTACCCTCAAGAAATGGAACAAAACCATGCGTTTCGGTGTATTCAAGCGTGACCCCAAGATAAAGTCTGTTTGGATAAAGTATTATCCCTTCCGGCGGGATTTTAAAATATTCAAGTTCGTTTTCAATTTTCGCATCAAGTATCTCGTTTTTATAAACCGCCATCCATTCGCCAAGATGAACGTCATAACTATTTGTCCCCAGGCAGTTTATATCAAATGGGTCAATTACAATGTTGCCTTTTTCAATTTCCTCAAGTATTCTTTTATCGCTAAGTATCATCTCTCCCTTGTAAATTATTTTAAGATTTTTCTTTGTTCAATTTTTAATTGTTCCATTCTATATCTTAATTTTGAACGACTGATCCCGAGGATTTTTGCTGCTTGAACTTGATTTCCGTTTGTCATCCTCAATGTTTGAATTATAAGCTCACGCAAAACTTTATCCATAGTTATTCCGTTGGGAGGAATTTTAAGAACAAAATCGCTTTCGTCGTTGGATTCAAAATCAACTTTTGGAACCTGAAGATGTTTTAGGTGTTCAGGTTTTATCTTTGTGTCATTTTCAATAAGTATTACTCTCTCTATTGTGTTGCGAAGTTCACGGATATTCCCAGGCCACGGATATGATTTTAAAATCTCAAGTGCTTTTTCATCAATATCGCTAAAGTTTTTTCTAAATTTTCTATTAAATTCATCAATAAAGCTCATCACAAGAAGCGGTATATCCTCTTTTCTTTCGCGAAGTGGTGGAAGATGTATCGTTGCTACGTTCAAACGGTAATAAAGATCACTTCTGAATCTGCCTGCTTCTACTTCTTCTTTGAGGTTTTTATTTGTTGAAGCGATAACCCTGACATTAACTGATATTTCTTTTGTTCCGCCAAGCCTATAGAACTTTTTATCCTGGAGGACTCGTAATAATTTAACCTGTGCTTCGGGGTTTAGCTCACCTATTTCGTCAAGTAGAAGCGTTCCGCCATGTGCGAGTTCAAATTTTCCCTGTTTCATTTTTTCAGTTGCACCTGTAAATGCCCCGCGCTCATATCCAAAAAGTTCGCTTTCAACCAAATCTTTTGGTATCGCTCCACAATTTATGGCAATAAACGGTCCATCTTTCCTCGGGCTTTTTTCGTGAATATATCTTGCAATAAGCTCCTTACCTGTTCCTGTTTCCCCCGTTATTAAAACGGTTGTATCTTCGCTAATTGAGTATTTTTCTGCAAGCTGCAGAGCCTCAAGAAATCCCTTGCTTTGCCCGATTAGGCGATATTCCCCTGCATGTTCTGCAAGTGTCTCCTTTAGCTGTTGGACCTCACGCTGAAGTTTGAGATTTTTAACTGCTTTTTGCATGGCAATCTCAAGCTGTTCAAAATCAAGGGGTTTGAGTATGAAATCATCCGCTCCGAGTTTTATCGCCTGAACCGCAAGGTTTACATCGGAATAAGCTGTTATCATAAGAACTGGAAGAGTGGGTTCTTCCTGCTTGATTTTTTTCAAAATGTCAAGTCCATTTTCACCTTTCAAAAAAATATCAAGCAAAATTATATCAGGTCGCTCATTCTGCAGATTTTTCAATGCTTCCTCCCCAGATAGATACGAGGCAACATTATATCCTGAATCATTCAAAACCTGTGTTATGGATTGATTAAAAAGCTCGTCATCATCAATCACCATAACTTTGAACTTCATTTTGCTACCTCTCTTGTTTTACCTTAAATTTTAAATAAAAGGTTGTTCCACGATTTACTTCGCTTTCAACTTCAATTTTTCCATCATGCTGGTTCATAACTTGTTTGCTTATTGCGAGACCAAGCCCTGTGCCATCGCTTTTTTTTGTGTAGAATGGTTCAAAAATTTTTGTAAGCTCATCTTTTGGAATTCCACAACCAGTATCAGAAATTGAAACGACAACATAATCCATATCGTTTTCCATTTCACGATATGACTTTATCTTTATTTGACCAGCATTATCAATCGCATCAACCGCATTTGTCAATATGTTTAGTATGACCTGCTGGATTTGCTTAAAGTCAATTTTAACTTTTGGAAGGTTCGGTTCAAGTTTTGTTATTATTTCAATTTTTTTCTTAAGCGTTGATATTTCAACAAGTGGGAGAGTTGCATTTATAACATCGTTTATGTTTTCTTCTTTGACGATTGGCTTACTCGGTTTAGCAAAGTTTAGTGTTGCCTCAACTATTTTTTCAATTCTACGAACACCTTCAAGTGCAAGATCAAGATATTTTCTTTCTTGAGCTCCCTCTGGAAATTTTTTAAGTAGAAATTGAAGATTAACATTTATCGCAGAGAGCGGATTTCTTATCTCGTGGGCAATTGATGCGGATAATCTCCCAAGCGAAGCAAGCTTTTCCGTTTGTATCAGTTCTTCCTGAATTTTTCTTTTCTCCGTTAGGTCTGAAACTATAACTTGAATTGTGCTTGTATGTGCGTAGCCAATTAAATTAGCCGTCATCTCAACGAATTTTTCTGTTCCTTCAAAATCAATCATGGTCGTTTCAAAATTAACAACCCTTACGCCCTTAAAAAGTGGCTGGAAAAATTTTTTATACTTTGCAAAATTTAAATTTAAAATCTCATCCCTTGTGCATTTCAAAAGGGCTTCCGCCTGATCGTTTGCGTCAAGGACCATCCATGTTTCTGGTTGAACAATAAAAATTGGCTTTCCTGCGTTTTCAAACAGGCTTTTATACTGCTCGTGTGAAATTTGAAGCTCTTCGTTCATTTTTCTTAACATCTCGTTTGCTCGCTCAAGCTCATACATTTTATCCTCAAGCTTGCGAATTAAAATAGTGTTGTATTCCCTCAGATATTGAACATCGTCACCTATTGATTCAATTTTTGAAACTTGGTATTTCTCTTTTTGAAGCAGTTTTTCAACTGTGTTTATAAGAATTTGAATGTCAACCGGTTTAACTAAATAAGCATCCGCCCCAAGGCTAAGCCCGAATTTTTCATCTTCAGGGTCGGTGTAATTTGCAGTGTAAAATATGAATGGGACGTTTTTAAAGAATTCAATTTTTTTCACCTCTCTACATAGTTGAAATCCATCCATCTTTGGCATTAGAACATCCGAAATTATGGCATCAACCTTTTCTTGCTCAAGAATTTTAAGAGCTTCAATCCCGTTGCTTGCGGTTAAAACAGCGTGACCCATAGTTTCAAAAACTTCCTTTAAAAGTTCAAGGCTTTCGCTTACATCGTCAACGATCAATATCTTCATGGATGTTTTTCTAAAAAGTTTTAACATTAAAAATATAGAAAATTGACTGAAAATTGTCAAAGGAAGTCATCTTTGTGTGGCTTTTTAAATTGTTTTTTGCAAATTTTTGTTTATAAATTTAGCGAAAACAAAAAGCACATTTTATGTCGTCGCTTGATATAGATTCGTCTCGTCGTGGGATGAAATATTCAATCATTGAGGGAAGTTTCGCAACGGTTTTTATAGTTCTTTCAACGGGTGCATTTTTGACAGGTTATGCTTTAATGCTTGGTGCCAATGAATTTATTATTGGGTTAATTGGTGCGATTCCGTTTATATCGCAGACGATGCAAATTTTGGGTTCTTATCTTTTAAAAAGGTACAAAAGCCCTCAAAAGCTTTCCATCATTGCGAGCATATTTAATCGCTGGATCTGGGTTGTCTTGATTTTTTTGCCGTTTTTAAATCTTGGATCTGAAATAAAAATTTTAATTTTTCTTTTAACTCTTCTTATTTCTTTCTCGTCTGGGAGCATTCTTGCAAACATTTGGACAACCTGGATAGGGGAAATTGTCCCCAAAAGTGTTTGGGGTAAATACTTTGGCAAGAGAACTGCTTATAATAATATCGTCAATGTTGCAATTTTCTTCATCTCTGCCCTCATACTTGATGATTTAAAGAAGATAGACATAAAGATTGGATATCTTGTCATAACATCAATTTGTTTTATAAGTGGTGTCATCACAACATTTTTATTCAAACATCACCCTGATGTAAAATTTGAGTTGGAGGGTGGGGGTTCGTTGAGGGACGAGATTTTAAAGCCGTTAAGAGATAAGAATTTTCGCAGTTTTATTTTGTTTTT
>NZ_CZVH01000055.1:0-12287 GCF_001458555.1 Candidatus Kryptobacter tengchongensis
TTTATTATCAATGCTTGTTGTGCATCCTTTTGACCGAAAATAGCAATATGCGGTTTTGTTATATTGAAAAGTTTCGTCACAACAGTTGTAACCCCTCTAAAATGAGTTGGTCTGAATTCGCCCTCAAGAACTTTTGTTAGTTTTTCCACTTCAACATAAGTTAAAAAATTTTCTGGATACATTTCCTCAACGGTTGGGTGAAAAATTATATCGCATCCGGCGGATTGAGCAAGTTTTACATCTCTTTCAAAATCTCTTGGATATTTATCGTAATCCTCATGAGGTGCAAATTGTAATGGGTTGACGAAAATCGTGGTTATAACTACATCACTTTTTTCTTTTGCAAGTCGTATTAAACTCAAATGCCCCTCATGTAAATAGCCCATCGTTGGGACAACACCAATAATTTTTCCCTCCCGCCTTAATTCATCCGCAACTTTTTGCATCTCCTTAACCTTTGTAATTATTCGCATAAACCCACCGTTTATTTCTTATCCCAGAGTTCATTTCAGTTGCAAAATTAAAAATAAAATTTTACAATACCAAACTTGAATTAAACACTATGGCGATTATCCTCTGGGATTTTAATCATCTCATTTTATAATTTGAAGTTTTCCCCCCGTAATTTTATAGCGTTGAGTTTTGGGGAGCGTGGGACAACATTGTGAATCTCTAGGTCCGTGAACAATCATGTCAATAAGGATTGAGCGGTCAGATAAAATTTTTACAAAGTTTAATTTTATTCTATCTCCAAGGAATTCTCCTATCAAATATCTTGGTTTTCCGTTATCATTTAGCATGACCGCAACTTCATAAAAAGTACCACTTCCACCTCCTGAGCTTATTAAGATCACAACCGCATCTTCATCACCGTCTCCGTCAATATCGCCAGTTGCAATTTTATCTTCGACAAGATCAACCGAGAGATATTTTATAAGTAATCCTTCTTCATCTCTTTTCTCAAGGGTAAAATTTCCATTTTTGAGTTTAACCGTTGTATCCGCAAAAATTATGTAATATGTTGCGTTTTTGAGCGATTGAACACTTAATTTCACATTTTTCTGCTGCGGGAAGATATTTATGCAAAAGATCAAAAAGAAAAAGATAAACTTTTGCATGGCTTCCTATTAATTTTTCTTGCGGTGCGCTTTCAAAAAGTTTTGAACTTGTTCAACGCTCATTGAATTTAACACATCATCTTTAGTAAGCATACCCTTTCTTGCTGTGCCAAGTGAAAGTATTGTGTAATAAATTTCGCTAACCGCATGTGCATCTGGGTTTATACTGATCTTGACGCCCTTGCTTCTTGCGTAATTTATAAACCTCCAATCAATATCAAGTCGGTGCGGGTTTGCGTTAAACTCTATGACAACCCCAAGCTTTGACGCTTCATCAATGATTTTTTTCATATTTACAGGATAACCGTCTCTGCCAAGGAGAAGTCTCCCAGTTGGATGACCAATAATCGTAACATATGGATTGTTCATTGCTTTTATAATTCTTTGAGTTGCTTCTTCCTCGGTCATTTTAAATTTGCTGTGAATTGAAGCGATCACAAAATCAAATTTGGACAATATATCGTTTGAATAGTCAAGCGAGCCGTCTGGCAGGATATCAACTTCGCTTCCTTTCAAAATCTTTATCTTGAATTTCTTCTGTAACTCATCTATCTCACGCCATTGCTGTTCAAGCCTGTCTTCTGTTAAGCCCCCTGCATAGTAAGCAGATTTGCTATGGTCTGCAATTCCAACAAATTTAAAACCAAGTTTTTCACACTCAGCAATCATATCTTCAAGTGTATCTGAGCCGTCGCTATAAGTTGAATGAATGTGGAAAACACCAATTAGATCCTTTTCTCCTATTAGATTTGGAATTTCACCTTTCAAAGCAAGCTCAATCTCATCAAGTCCTTCCCTAAGCTCTGGCGGTATAAAGCTCATCCCAAACTTGTTGAAAATTTGCTCTTCATTTAGAAATTTGAGTTTCTCCCCATTTTTAAAGATTCCTTCATCGCTTAACCTGAAACCAAGTTTAAGAATATATTCACCAATTTTGTTTAAAAACTCCTTGCTCCCCGTTGTGTAGAAAACTTTAAAAGCATAATCCTCATCGGCAAGTATGAAATCAACATTCATTCCGAATTCCGAGACCAGGCTTACAAAATTGTAATTTGAAGCAATAACTTTAATGTGCGGGAATTTTTTCCGAATTACCTCAGCTGTGTTTTTAAAATCTTTTTCTTTAACATTTAACACGACATCAATATCCCTTATTAGCTCTTTCTTCCTTCTCCAGCTTCCCGTAATCGTGAAATTAATAACATTAAGATTTGAATTGATGAAATCCTCAACTACTTTAACAACTGGGAAAGCGAATGATAAAAGATGATATTCGGCTGTTTGCTTTAACTTTTCAATCTCTCTTAAAACTTTTTCCTGTATCGTTTTACCGAATCCATCAAGTTTAAGCAGGCGATTTTCCCTACAGGCGTATTCAAGCTCAGCAATTGTTGTTATGCCAAGCTTTTCATAAATAGTTTTGATTCTCCTAGGTCCAAGCCCTGGAATTTGAAGAAGTTCAAACAAGCCTTCTGGAATTGACTTTTTAAGATCTTCATAATATCTCAATTGTCCAGTGTTAACGAGTTCCTTTATCTTCTCAAAAAGGTTTGGACCTATACCTTTTATTTTTGCGAGTTCCCCTGAATTGACAAGTTCCTTTAAATCCCCTTTAACTTCACGGATAATTCTTGAAGCATTTCTATATGTTCTGACTTTAAATTCAACTTCTCCTTTTAGTTCAAGTAAATCTGCTATTTCATCAAGTATTTCGGCAACTTGTTTTTTATCCATATTATGAAGCCATAGATATTTTTGAAGCAAGGTAAATTTGGAAAGATGTGGAGAAAATTCCAAGCATTGTTCCACCTACAACTTGCCAAAAACTATGAGCTTTGAGATATAGCCTTGACCATCCAACAAGCGGGATCAGTAAAAATAACGGTAAAACTTTGTATCCAAATATCCACGCAAGAACGGTTAATGGACCGCTTAATCCAGCAGAGTGAGCGCTTATTTTCCATCTTGAATTTATCAGCAAAATTATAAAGGTATTTGAGACATAGCACCACTGCGAAATTATTATTAGCCAATGTGATTTAAAGTAAAGTAGAATGAAAAAGCCGATGAGCGCACTTAACACGGCAAAAAGATATGGGATTGTCCTCTGTTCACGAATGGGAACAAATGGGTGTTCTATCCTGCCTTTATAGATCAGATAGTAAACAAAAGCTGTTGGAAAAATTGATGTAAAAGATATCGTTGTAAATGCAGAAATTATTTTCATCTTCACATTTGGCTCAAGATAAAACGAGATGAAAGCAAAACAGAAAGCGCTGACAATTTGGGGTGCAAATATAATTGATATTAATTCCGCGGTTTTTTGTCTATCTACATTATTTAAAAACTCACAAAATCTTTCTGCGTATCGCATATATGCTTTATTAGATTTGTTTAAAAGCTAATCCCGAAAGTCAATGTTAAATTAATCCCACCAAATTCTTTTATTGGTCTTCCTCGCAATGATTCAATTCCCTTTGAATAAGGAATGAAGTAATATCTGATGCTTAACCCACTTATCGTTCTTGGGTCAAGCCCTATATAAGCCCCAACGCCGATATAAAAATTGACGGTATAATGGGCTTTGCCATATTTTAAACTGCTGAAAAATTCCTTCTCATATGGGGTTGTGAAGATCAAAGTTGGTCCAGTTCCAGCCATTAAAAAGGGTCGGAGGTTATCTGCAAGTTCATCTTTAAATAAGCGATATTGAAGCGAAATTGAGAGTGGCAAAACTAAAATTCTGTTAACTTTATTTGGGACAAATGTTTGCCCAGTCCACGGGTCTATATATTCAACTTCGTTTTTATCTTTTGCGGTCATAAAATTAATCGTCGCCTGAAGAAAATAAACATCCTTTAGTTGGTATCTGTAAAATGTTCCGAATGCGAAGCCATTATTTGCAACTGATAAATCAATTCCCCAAGCTTTTCTAAGCCCAAGGGTATCAATTAATTTAAAATCTGGTGGGTTTTCATATACAATAATCGTATCTCGTGTTGACGGGGGTCTGGGTTGTTTTTTATCCTGTGATTGAAGGGAGACCCCGAAAATTAAAATTGCGACGACAAAAATAAATTTTTTCATTGGAAGACACCTCATTGATTGTGAATTTTTTATTCAAAAAAATAAACTAAATCATGCAAAGTAATGTTCCAAGATAAATTAAAAATTTTATCAAAAAATAAAAAAGGCGGAGTTTGCTCTCCGCCTCTTTGAAAATTTTTAAATTATATTTTCATTCAACGAGCCACTTTTTCCTTTCAATGATTTTTCTCGGCTCCGTGCTTGGTTTCGGCTCATATCTTATTTCCTCTATCTCCTCTTCCTTGACATCTGGATAGACATAAATTTCATACCTGAAGTTTCTAAGTATAATTTCGTTCTCGTTGTGAGCTATAACATAATGTGGAAGAATTGGGATTTTACCACCGCCACCTGGTGCATCTATAACATAGTAGGGAACAGCAAGCCCGGAAATGTGCCCACGAAGTTTGTCCATTATCTCAATGCCAACTTTTATCGGCGTTCTGAAGTGATTCGCGCCACGAGTTATATCTGCCTGATAAATGTAATATGGTCTTACTCTTATCGCAAGAAGTTTTTTCATCAATTCCTGCATTACATATGGATCATCATTAACACCACGCAAAAGCACAGTTTGGTTTCCAACTGGAATCCCTGCATCGGCAAGCATTTCACACGCACGCTTGCTTTCTGGTGTTATCTCCCATGGGTGATTGAAATGGGTGTTGACATAAATCGGATGATATTTTTTCAGCATGTTGCATAGATTTTCGGTGATCCTTTGCGGAAGCACGCATGGCATTTTCGTCCCTATCCTTATTATCTCAACATGTGGAATTTCTCTTAAAGCTTTGATGATTTTTTCAAGCATATAATCGGTAAGCATCAGCGGATCACCGCCAGATAATATAACATCTCTCACCTCTGGATGATTCTTTATATACTCAATTCCATCTTGAATAAACTTCATACTTATTTTGCTTGAATCCCCAACTTTTCGCTTTCTTGTGCAAAATCTGCAATACATGGAACATTGGCTTGTGACAAGGAAAAGAACCCTATCTGGGTATCTATGTGTAATGCTTGGCACGGGGCTCATTTCATCCTCATCAAGTGGATCCTCAGGCATTTCTTCATCTGTGAGTTCTTCTATATCTGGAAAACATTGAAGCCATATCGGATCCCCTTTGTATCTTATTAGACTTAAATAATAAGGATTGATCCTTGCGGGGTATTTTTCAATTATTCTTCTCATCAAATCTTTATCTACCCCGAAAACTTCAGCAAAATCTTCAGCTGTTTCAATGCTTTTTCTTAATAGCTCTTGCCAGAGCTCCATAAAAATTGCCTCCTTAAATATATTTTGCAAAAATTATTAAATTGTCCCCTACTTTATAAAAATCTTTGATGCGGGCTACTTCCTCATACCCGCACGATTTGTAAAATAATCTTGTTTTCAAATACTTTTCTTGTGAAGATGTTTCTACAAGAATTAAAGTCCCTCCCTTTTCTTTTATTTTTTGTTCTGTAAATTTCATTAAATTTTTGCCAATCCCGTTTCCTTGTAAAGATGGCTCAACAGCAATCCAGTAAATATCATAAGTCCCTTGCGTAAGCGGTCTTTTACCAAAACATATATATCCAGTTGGGTTATCTGCATCATCAACCGCAGTGTAAATTTCATATCCGCTTTCTTCATCCTTTGCAAGAAATTCATCAATCAATTCAGTCGCAACATTTATTTCTTCTTCTGTGAACATGTCTGTTTCCTTTAAAATTTTTATTATCTTTTCACGATCTTTATTTTTTAACTTCCTTATTTTCATAGATTCTCTCAAGGGCTATTTCTGCTATTTTCACGATTGTTTCAGATGGTGTTAACCCGTAAACAGAAGCGGAACGCATAAACCCAGCATTTCTTGAAAGATCTGGATTTGGGTTAACCTCAAGGACATAGGGATTTCCATTTTTATCAATCCTCATATCAACTCTTGCATAATCTCTGCATCCCATTATGTTATAGCATGAAAGCGCAATTTCTTTGATTTTTCTTTCAAGTTCTGGGTCAAGTGGAGCAGGGCATATGGGGATGGTTTTTTCATAATAATCTGTGTTCGGAATCCATTTCGCCTCATAAGTTACTATCTTTGGAAGGTGCGAGGGCAATTGGGAAAAGTCAATTTCAGAAATTGGAAGAACAATAGGTGGCTTATTCCCAAGTATTGCAACATTTACTTCCCTTCCATCAATAAACTCTTCAACAAGCGCTGGTTGTTTAAACATCTTTGTGATAAAATCAACTCTTTCTTCAAGTTCTTTCATTTCATAAACGACTGATTTCTCATTTATCCCTGTGCTTGCATCTTCATGAAGAGGCTTAACTATTAAGGGGAAATTTAGATCTATTCTCCTATGACCATTCAATGACTCGTTGAAAATTTCAAATTTTGCTGTTGGAATTTTATAATGTGAAAGTATAATTTTTGTTTTCGCTTTATCAAGGCAAAGCCCAAGCGTCATCGGTGGGGCTCCTGTATAAGGGATTTTCAGCAATTCATATAATCCAGCTGCAAAAATTTCTTCACTTGATTCAAGCTCAACCATTTCGCAAAAATTATATATTAAGTTGGTTTTCAAACTCAGAAGGTCGTTGATAAATTTTCTTGCGTTATAAACTGGCAATACTTGAACCTTAAAACCCGCATTTTCAAGTGAATTTGTGATAAATTCAATCTCATTTCGTATTTCGGTAATTGAAGAATCATACACCTCGGTTTTTGGCTCAATCATGGTAGGGTCGTTATATATAACCGTTATTTCCAAACCTTTAAACATAAAGCACCTGTATTTTATTTTCACTTGATTGATTATCAATCATTTCATCAAATCATTCCATATCTTTTCAATGCTGAATTTAGAACCTCGTTTATCATTTGATTATAGGTTAACCCCGCTGCACGTGCTGCTTTTGGAAAGCATGAATTGTCTTCTGGATTTGGAAGGATACCTGGCAATGGATTAACTTCAAGTATGTTTGGGATTCCGTTTTTATCAAGGCGCATATCAATTCTACACCAATCCCTACAGCGTAAAATTTTAAAAGTTGAAAGTGCTATCTTTTCAATTGTCTCTTTAAGTTTTTTATCTATTTCAGCAGGGCATTGAAAAATGTTGAGTGGTTTCTGTGGGGTATCCCATATCCATTTTGCTTCAAATGAGTAAATTGGTTTTGCTTCTGGGGGAAGCGAGTCAAATTTAATTTCAATTATTGGCAAAACTCGGGCATCTTTGCCGTTTCCAAGTATCGCAACTGTAAATTCTCTACCTGGTAGAAATTCCTCAATTAAGGCTGGCTCGTTATATGTATTTAGAATTCTTTCTATCTCAAAGAGCAATTCTTTTCTATTTTCAACAACTGAAGAGTTAAAAATACCTTTGCTTGAACCTTCGTGAAGTGGTTTAACTATGAGTGGAAATTCAAGCTCAATATCACCATCAAATTCATCAAGGTTTTCAACAACAATAAATTTTGCTGTTGGAATTTTGTGGTAAGATAAAATCTCTTTTGTTCGTGCTTTATCAAGGCAGATGGCAAGTGTTAGTGGATCGCTTCCAGTATAAGGTATGTTTAACATTTCAAGTATGGCGGGGATTTGTGCTTCTCTGCTTGCACCGTGAAAGCCTTCTGCGATGTTGAAGACGATATCAGGTTTTGTTCTTCTTAATTTTTCAAAGGAATTTTCATCAGCTTCAATCAAAGTGACGGTGTGATTTTCTTCAAGGGCGAGTTTAACAGCATTTATTGTCTCCCATGTATCCCACTCGGCGTAGGTGTCATCAATTATTTCTTCTTTTTGTTCAGCACTTAACTTATTTAAGAACTTAACACTACTAAACGAATCATCTCCACTTGAATCATCCGTCTTCTCCTTCTTCAAGTTGAACACAAGAGCAACACGCATAAAGAGTTTAACCTTTGTTTTAAATCAGTTTTCAATTATAAATATAAAAATTTTTTTGAAATTGTCAAGTGTTTTTGACTTTTCAAGGGTTAAAAGCATCCCTTAAAGTGCATCAATGTTATGGGCTTAAAAATTTTTCAACATCTTTTCTCAATTTGTTTTGATTTAAAAAACAGGTTATATTTACATTTGAAGAAATTAATTTTGGCTCAAACGATGTTTCCTGTTTTGAAAATTTTTAAAATTGTTTTACCAATTTTTTATATAACAACTTGCTGGCTATATGGTCGGGCATTTTTTAAAGACGATATAACGGCGAGGAGATGGAAAACAAAATTTCTTGTTTTCACGCTTTTCATTCATTTCATTTATCTTGTGATTAGAACTGCAGAACTTAAACATCCTCCAGTGACATCAATATTTGAACTTCTATGTGTGCTTGGTTTTTCTCTCGCACTCGCGTATATTGTGATTGAATCGCTGACGAAGATTAAAAACACTGGCTTCTTTGCAATTCTTATTTCCTCAATTCTTGTGTCAGTAGCGGGGCTTTTCTCAAGGGATATTTATGGGTTTGAACATGATGTTTTAAAAAATGAGCTACTTGCACTTCATGTGACTTTTGCACTTGTTGGGTATTCTGCTTTTGCTCTTTCTGCAATTTATGGACTTCTTTACATAATGCTTTACAACAAAATTAGAAGTAAAACATTTGATACCGTTTATAAAAATCTCCCAAACCTTGAAACTATTGAATCAATGCTTCATAAGTCGGCAACTGTTGGGTTCATATCTTTGACATTTGTTATAATTGTTGGTTTCATTTGGCTACCGAAGGCTTTCAAGAACTTTTCATACACAGATGCTAAACTTATTGGGACTTTTGTTATATGGTTCGTCTATGGCAGTGGTTTAGGAATGAGAAAGATAGTAAGTTTAACTGGCAAAAAAACCGCAATTATGTCAATTATTGGCTTTCTTCTTGCCTTTGTTGTTATGGCTTTCGCAAATGCGATGTCAGGATTTCACAGATTTTATTGATAAATTAAGGTTTTTTAAATGAATATGGACTTGTTGCTCGTTGGATTAAATCATAAAACTGCAAGCCTTGAGATAAGGGAAAAACTTTATTATACGCTTGATGAAACCGAAAAAGTTCTTCCTGAAATTGTTCAACTTTTCCTGAAGGAAGGGGTTCTCTTGTCAACCTGCAACCGAACAGAACTTTACGGAGTTTTAAAAGGTGATGAGATTAAACCAGAGCAACTTATAGATTTCCTCATTTTAAAAAAGGGAGCTGGAGGAGTTGTAAATCAATCTCACTTTTACATATTGCGCTCTTATGATGCGGTTAGACATCTTCTTGAAGTTGCTTCCGGAATTGATTCAATGCTTGTGGGCGATGTTCAAATCCTTGGGCAGGTAAAGGACGCTTATGAGGTTGCTGTAAAATGTGGTGTTGTTGGGACTCTGCTTCATGAGGTTTTTCATACTGCTTTTAGAACGGGGAAAAGGGCAAAGTCGGAGACATCAATAAGTGAAGGGGCTGTCTCGGTAAGCTATGCAGCAGTTGAACTTGCAGAGAAAATTTTTGCCGACCTTTCAAAGAAAAAGGGAATGCTCATTGGAGCTGGTGAGACAGCTGAACTTACCGCAAAACATCTCATATCTCATGGGGTAAGCGAGCTTTACATCGCAAATAGAACAATTGAAAGAGCTCAAAAACTTGCTGAACAATTTAACGGGAAGGTTATAAGACTTGAAGAAATCACAAGCAAACTTGTTGAGGTTGATGTTGTAATAAGCTCTGTAACTGTCAGTGGTTACATACTAACATTATCTCAAGTGAAAAGTGCAATGTCAAGGAGGGGAAACAAACCTATTCTTATCATAGATATCGGCGTTCCAAGAAATGTTGAGCCAGCGGTTAAGGATATTGAAAATGTTTTTCTTGAAGATATTGATTCACTTGAATCAATTGCAAAAGCAAACTACGAAAGGAGGTTAAACGAGATTCCAAAAGTTCAGCGTATAATTGACGAAGAACTTAAAAATTTTATTAAATGGTATGAGGCACATCAAGTTGCACCAACGATAAAACTTCTGCGTGAACGATTTGAGCAGATAAGGCAACTTGAACTTGAAAAATACAGAAACAAGTTTTCCCCAGAGGATTTCCAAAAGGTTGATGCATTAACGAAATCACTTGTAAACAAATTACTTCATAACCCAACTGTAAGTATTCGTGAATCATCAAACGGAAAACCTGAATCAGAAAGGATAAAATTCATACAGTTTGTCAGAGAGTTATTTGGGCTTGAACAAAAATAGATTTTTAAATGATGCGAAAAATAGTAATTGGGACACGAGGAAGTAAACTTGCGCTTTGGCAAACCGAATTTGTGAAAGGGAAACTTTCGCAGATCTTTCCAGAACTTGAATTTGAAATCAGGATCATAAAAACCAAAGGTGATAAAATTCTTGATTCTCCTCTTTCAAAAATTGGGGATAAAGGAATTTTCACAAGAGAAATTGAAGTTCAACTTTTAAATCGTGAAATTGACATCGCTGTTCACAGTTTGAAAGACCTTCCGACAAAACTACCTGATGGTTTAATTATCGGTGCAGTGACAGAGCGTGAGGATGTAAGAGATGTTTTAATATCTAAAAATAATTTAAAACTTACCGAACTTCCTCAAAATTCAATCATTGCAACGGGAAGTTTGAGAAGGAAAGCACAACTTTTACATTTAAGGTCTGATTTTCAATTCGTTGATCTTCGTGGAAATATTGATACAAGATTTAAAAAGTTTGATGAATCAAATTGGAACGGCATGGTTTTGGCTTATGCTGGGGTGAAAAGGATGAATTACACGGATAGGGTTTCAGAGGTAATCTCAACTGATTTTATTCTCCCAGCGGTTGGTCAAGGTGCAATAGCCGTTGAGATTAGAGAAAGTGATGAAAAAATTTTTGAACTGGTCAGAAAAATAAATCATCAGGAAACCGAACTTGCGACGAGAGCAGAACGGGCTCTTTTAAAATATCTTGAGGGCGGATGTCAAATTCCAATTGGAGCATTTGCGTTTGTATCAAATGGGAAAATTAAACTCTCTGCGATGGTAAGCAATTTTGATGGCTCATTTTTAGTTCGTGATTCAATAGAAGATGATGTAAATGAAAATGTTGAAGAGCTTGGCTTTAAACTTGCGGAGAAACTCCTTGAACAAGGTGCTTCAAAAATCCTTGACGAAATAAGAAAATTAAATTGAATATGAAAGTTTTAATAACACGGGATAGATCGCAAGCGCTTGAATTCGCAAAATACCTTGAATCATTTGGCTTTGCCCCAGTTTTCTTGCCAACAATTGAAATAACTGAACCTGATTCTTGGGATGAAGTTGATGAAAAGATCAAAAGAATTGATGATTATACTGATATAATTTTCACAAGTTCAAACGCTGTGAGATTTTTCTTTGAAAGATTTACGAAGTTTCATCCAATTGAAAAGTTGAGAACAAAAAAATTTCACGCTGTTGGCATAAAGACGAAAAGTGAGGTTGAGAAGTATGGTTTTAGTGTTGAAACTTTGCCGGCGAAATCGGATAAGGAAGATTTGTTCGCAAAGATTTTATCTGAAAAAAGAGGTTCAAGGTTTTTATTTCCACACGGTAACCTTGTTGACGAGCTCTCAATAAAACTTTTAAAGGAAAATGGTCTTGAGATTGACGATATAGTGGTTTATAAAACGGTAAAACCAGAGGTGAGCGAAGAGGAAAAAGAGAATATCAAAAAGATGATTGAAGATGGCGACATAAAATTTATAACTTTTTTCAGCCCATCAAGTGTAAGAAACTTTTTTGAAATTTTTGGTCAGATTAAATTTAATGGACAGAAAATTGCTGTTATTGGTGAAACGACATTGAGGGAGTGTGAAAAATTTGGTTTAAATGTTGATATAAATCCGATGAAGTTTAACCCCAAACCAGATGCGAAATTTCTCGCCGAGTTGATAAGTAAAGAAAAATAAATTTTGGGGCTAAAGTTGATGAATGATATATTTTTAAAAGCTTGTAAAGGAGAAAAGATTGAGCGAACCCCAATATGGATAATGCGTCAGGCGGGAAGATATTTACCTGAGTATAGAAAAGTGAGAGAAAAGTATGATTTTCTCACCATG